>NZ_JAERJN010000030.1:0-28314 GCF_018257595.1 Tatumella sp. JGM94
ACCGAATCGCTTCAGTCCCTGTCACGCCGCTGCGCATCGCGCTTTGCCGTGTCAGTGGTTGCGCATTATAGGGAGTTCAGCGAAAGGCGCAACCGCTAATTTAAGAAAAAACGATCGTTTGCTGCATTCCACAGCAAATGTGCTATTTATACGTGCTTACCCACAAACTTATCCACAAAGGGCTATAAATACAAATTTAGCCGGGCATCGCGCAATCGTTTTCGCTACAATGCCGCCATGTAATAAGTCGTGCAGGCGAAGTTTCCGGAAGCAGATAAAACGGCTATTTGCTCTCAGAACCTTCTCTAATACTTCTTCTATATATATGAAACCAATCCAGGGGATTCTTTCCTATGCAACAACGTCGTCCTGTACGCCGCGCTCTTCTGAGTGTTTCTGACAAAACCGGTATTGTTGAGTTTGCCAAAGCACTGGCCTCTCGTGGCGTCGAATTGCTCTCTACCGGGGGTACTGCCCGCTTACTGGCTGAGGCGGGGCTGCCCGTCACTGAAGTCTCCGATTACACAGGTTTCCCTGAGATGATGGATGGCCGCGTTAAAACGCTGCATCCGAAAGTCCATGGCGGCATTCTCGGACGTCGCGGACAGGATGATGCAATTATGGCTGAGCACCAAATCGCACCTATCGATATGGTGGTGGTAAACCTGTACCCGTTTGCCAGCACCGTTGCCCGTGAAGGATGCAGCCTGGAAGATGCCGTCGAGAATATTGATATCGGCGGACCAACCATGGTGCGCTCGGCTGCCAAGAACCATAAAGATGTCGCTATTGTGGTTAACAGCAACGACTACGCGCTGCTGATAAATGAGATGGAAGCCAACGATAACAGCCTGACGCTGGATACCCGGTTTGATCTGGCGATTAAAGCATTCGAACATACTGCCGCCTATGACAGCATGATTGCCAACTACTTCGGGAAACTGGTTCCGGCTTATTATAATGAAGAGAAAACCCCTGCCGGGCGTTTCCCGCGCACACTCAACCTGAACTTTATTAAGAAGCAGGATATGCGCTATGGTGAAAACAGCCATCAGGATGCTGCCTTCTATATAGAAGACAATATTACTGAAGCATCGGTTGCCACGGCACAGCAGTTACAGGGGAAAGCCCTTTCTTATAATAATATTGCCGATACCGATGCGGCGCTGGAATGCGTAAAAGAATTTGCTGAACCGGCCTGCGTTATTGTCAAACATGCTAATCCTTGTGGCGTTGCTATTGGCAGTAATATCAGACAAGCCTACGAGCGTGCTTACACCACCGATCCGACATCTGCCTTTGGCGGTATTATTGCGTTTAACCGCGAACTGGATGAAGAGACGGCTCAGGCAATTATCAGCCGTCAGTTTGTCGAAGTTATTATTGCCCCGTCCGCCAGCGACGCAGCTCTGAAAGTCACTGCGACTAAACAAAACGTCCGTGTACTGGTTTGTGGTGAATGGCAACAACAACGCAGCGCAGCACTGGATTTTAAACGCGTCAATGGCGGTTTGCTGGTACAGGACCGTGACCTGGGGATGGTCGGTGAAACTCAGTTGCGGGTGGTCAGCCAGCGTCAGCCTACACCACAGGAAATGCGCGATGCCCTGTTCTGCTGGAAAGTTGCTAAGTTTGTGAAGTCGAATGCAATTGTTTACGCACGTGATAATCAGACAATCGGCATCGGCGCAGGACAAATGAGCCGCGTCTACTCGGCAAAAATTGCCGGTATTAAAGCGGCTGATGAAGGGCTGGAAGTTAAAGGTTCCGCCATGGCTTCTGATGCTTTCTTCCCATTCCGCGATGGTATTGATGCCGCAGCGGCTGTCGGAATCAGCTGTGTGATCCAGCCCGGTGGCTCGATCCGCGATGATGAGGTGATTGCCGCGGCCAACGAGCACGGGATCGCCATGATCTTTACTGACATGCGTCATTTCCGCCATTAATCAGCCCGGGGTTTAACTATGAAAATTTTAATTATTGGTAATGGCGGACGCGAACATGCTCTGGCCTGGAAAGCCGCCCAGTCACCTTTAGCAGAAACCGTCTATGTGGCGCCAGGTAATGCCGGGACAGCGCTGGAACCCGCATTGCAAAATGTCGATATCAGCGCGACTGATATTGAAGGTCTGCTGGCATTTGCTCAGCAGCAGCACATTGACCTGACCATTGTTGGCCCCGAGGCACCGCTGGTTCTGGGGGTGGTTGATGCCTTCCGCGAAGCAGGCCTGAAAATTTTTGGTCCGACTCAGGCAGCCGCTCAGCTGGAAGGCTCTAAAGCCTTTACCAAAGACTTTCTGGCACGGCATCATATTCCTACGGCTGAATACCAGAACTTTACCGAAATCGAACCAGCCCTGAGCTACCTGCGTGAAAAAGGGGCTCCTATCGTTATTAAAGCTGACGGTCTGGCGGCAGGCAAAGGTGTTATCGTTGCAATGACATTGCAGGAAGCCGAAGATGCCGTGAAAGATATGCTGGCAGGCAATGCATTCGGCGATGCCGGACACCGGATTGTGATCGAGGAGTTCCTGGAGGGTGAGGAAGCCAGCTTTATTGTGATGGTTGATGGTGAGCATGTACTGCCAATGGCCACCAGTCAGGATCACAAGCGGGTTGGTGATGCGGATACCGGCCCGAATACCGGAGGTATGGGGGCTTACTCTCCGGCACCCGTGGTCACTGATGAAGTCCACCAGCGTGTCATGGATGAGGTTATCTGGCCGACAGTACGAGGTATGGCTGCTGAAGGGAATCTGTACACTGGTTTCCTGTACGCAGGTCTGATGATTGATGGGGCAGGAAAACCGAAAGTCATTGAGTTTAACTGTCGTTTTGGCGACCCGGAAACGCAGCCGATCATGATGCGTATGCAATCTGACCTGGTAACATTATGCCTGGCAGCCTGTAATGGCGAACTGGACCAGCAGGAGTCATTATGGGATCCGCGTCCGGCGCTAGGCGTGGTTCTGGCTGCTGGCGGTTATCCTGAGCATTACCGTAAAGGTGATATTATTTCCGGACTGGATACAGCC
This sequence comes from Tatumella sp. JGM94, assembly GCF_018257595.1. Taxonomy (NCBI): domain Bacteria; kingdom Pseudomonadati; phylum Pseudomonadota; class Gammaproteobacteria; order Enterobacterales; family Erwiniaceae; genus Tatumella; species Tatumella sp. JGM94. The sequence continues at coordinate 3,036 of NZ_JAERJN010000030.1, forward strand.
GCCGCTTCAGACGGCAAAGTATTCCATGCAGGGACAGAATTGTCGGGAGAAAATGTCCTGACTAACGGCGGGCGAGTACTTTGTGCCACCGGTTTGGGTGCAGATGTTGCTGAGGCTCAGAAAAATGCCTATGCACTGGCAAAAACTATTTCATGGCCGGGATGTTTTTATCGTCATGATATCGGTTACCGGGCAATCAACCGCAATAAGTAACCCGGTATAAGCGCAGTTATATTTTCAGAGGCAGGCTTCGGCCTGCCTTTTTATCGCCGGTTATAAATCTGCCGCAACCGGCTGGTTATGACACAGATCCACCCTCGTGGCCCTGAGTAGTTGGGTTCCCTCAGGCCCTTTCAGCCATGCAATATATACCGGGGAGGCAGTGCCCGACCGGACACGGGCAATCATTCTTCGAGACTCCATATCCAGGCTTGCCTGTACTTGCTGATCATCACAGGTGAGAACCGTATTATTCTGTTGCCATCTGCCCTGCTGTAAATAGATCTTGCCTGCCAGTAACGCATCACTGATCTTCAATATTCGCCCGGCATCAAACCGATACAGTTCGATAGCCTGCTGGCTGACATCCTGCCGGCGGTTTTGCAACTGACGCTGCATAAAACTCAGTTTTCCCTGGTTATCAAACCGTAAAGTCACATCATCTGTGGCCCCTCCGGTAATATGACTCTGCATAAACAACAAATTCCCATTATGCCATTGGTAATCTGTTTGCTCTGTAACTGACTGATCAAAAGGGGTATACAGGGTACGTATTGCGGTGTAATCCGGCGGGGTATTCTTGCGCCACAAACGAACCACGCCCCGGTCAGCAAGGTAACCAGAAGCACTGAATGGCGGGATATTGTCTGATGAACTGCAGCCCGCCAGCAGCAACAGAGGCAACAGGCCAATAGCTATTATCCGTGCAGAAAAAAGCATCATCTCTCCTTAATACTTATCACTGCCACAGGGTGGCGCGCAGGATCATTATGCCCTGGTCAACAGGATACAGGGACGGTATAGCAAAAAGAAAGAGTTACAGAGGGAGGTTACAATAAACAGAAGAGGCGGAGAAATGCCCCTTCTGTTAGCTAAACGTTTTAACACCCGGGGTGCGACGCTTATTTTACGGCGTCTTTCAGAGCCTTACCGGAAACGAACGCAGGAACGTTTGCAGCAGCAATTTTGATTTCTTTACCAGTCTGCGGGTTACGACCGGTACGTTCTGCACGGTGGTTTACTTTAAAAGTACCAAAACCCACCAGCTGAACTGCATCACCTTCTTTCAGAGACTCAGTGATCGCAGCCAGAGTAGATTCCAGTGCAGTTTTAGCCTGAGTTTTAGACAGGTCCGCTTTTTCTGCGATCACATCAATCAGTTGAGTCTTGTTCATAAGTTATCCTTAAAGTGTATTTATCGCCTGCTAAGCAACGAATGCGAGTGAAAAGCCATATGTTCCGACACCCTTCAGCCTGCACACACCGATAGCCACAATTTTTAGCCCCCCAAATGTAGACCAGACAGGGGGCGAATGTGAAGCCTTCAGGTGAGCTAAATCAGGCCTGAAGTCACGTTTTATTGCCTTACTGGTTAAAACTTATACCAATATTACTAATTCCGGCTTCCCGCAGATCAGCACGCAGCCCTTTGATCAGCTCAGCATCACGTTCTTCGCACTCAGACAGCAATCGGAATATTTCCCATTGCAGGTCCCATTCATCAATGACGGCCTGGTTTTCTCTGAGTTCTTCATCGGTCATTTCCCGGCCAGCCTGGGTCATCTCCAGCATTGCCACTGTTGTAATCGATGTTTTACTGACTTCAATCGCATAGTTTAATGTTTCGCCACCTAACAGAGCGTGCAGTACATCACTCAGTGCGACACAGGCGTCAATGGCCGGGTAGACCCCATAAATTTCAAATGCATCTCCGTCAGGGATCGCTTCTTCAAGTTTCTCAAGCTGAGAATCGAAGTTAACTTTTGCACCTTTCACCACCAGCGTCTCCCAGACCAGATCAAGGATACGACGATAGAGGTGAGGATCGGCAAACTCAGTCTGCTGACAGAACGCCAGATAGTTCGGATACATACGCTCACACAGACAAGCCATGAAAGTCATATGTTGCCAGCTTTCCAGCTTTTCCAGGCGTAAGTGGATAGGGTTACGTAACATGACGGATACTCATTATAAATTAGCTGGCAGAAGTGTAACGCAAAAGCGCGGTTTTCACAGCGTTATTGTACGTTCAGCCAGCGCTGGAAGCCTTTGCGGCGGGAGGCAATCCCGTCGGCCAGTCGGGTGGGTTCCGGCAAACGATAACCCCGTAAACATTGCTGCGTCCAGAAAAGGGCCATATCAACGCTGACCCGGTGTCCAATAGAAATAAACAACGGATTACATCTGATTTTACTGCGCAGTACCCAGCCGGCTTGCTGATGATGACAATACAGTGGCTGGCATGCCCCGGCCCCTTCTTCCAGTGGAGAATACTCGCCACATAAACGGTTCTTGGCAATGCCAATCGTCGGTACATCAGTTAACACACCAATATGGCTGGCAACCCCTAAACCTCTCGGATGAGCGATGCCTTGCCCATCAATAAGCAATAAATCCGGACGATGAGTAAGTTGTTGCCAGGCAGCAAGCAGTGCCGGACATTCACGGAACGAGAGAAATCCGGGGATGTAGGGTAACGTGACGGGTACCCGTGCTATACGGTGTTCAACTATTTCCAGTCCGGGCCAGCGCAATACGACAATAACGCCGCGCGCGATCGTCCCTTGTTGTTCAAACCCCACGTCTCCCCCGGCAATAAAGCCAGGGGAAAAATCACGGCTTAGCCCCTCACCAACAACATCAGCTGCCAGTGAAAGTTGCTGTACTTTTAATGCCGCGTAATCGGCTGTCATTATTTATGATAAGCTGCCGACAGACGGTGGACAGCGTCAACAAATGCGCCAGCATGTTCCGGCGGAACATCCTGATGGATCCCATGTCCGAGATTGAACACATGCCCGTCACCATGACCGAAGCCTTCGAGAATTGTCGAGACTTCCTGTTCGATCCGCGCCGCCGGAGCATAAAGCACTGAAGGGTCCATATTGCCCTGTAATGCAACCCGGTGTCCTACCCGCTGGCGGGCATCGGCAATATCCGTCGTCCAGTCAAGGCCAATCGCATCACAGCCAGTATCTGCAATCTGTTCCAGCCACTGTCCGCCACCTTTAGTGAACAGTGTGACCGGCACACGGCGGCCTTCACTTTCATGCAATAAACTGTCTACAATTTTATGCATGTAATACAGAGAGAAATTGCGGTAGTCGCGGCCGGTTAATACCCCGCCCCAGGTATCAAAAATCATTACCGACTGTGCACCGGCACGGATTTGGGCATTCAGATACAGAATGACACTTTCCGCCAGTTTATCCAGTAATGCATGCAATACCGACGGCTCGCTGTACATCATTTTTTTAATTTTAGTGAAGGCTTTGCTGCTGCTACCTTCCACCATATAGGTTGCCAGTGTCCATGGACTGCCGGAGAAACCAATCAGCGGAACTTCACCTTTCAGGTTTTTACGGATAGTTCGTACCGCATTCATCACATAGCCCAGTTCCTGTTCCGGATCAGGGATTGGCAGGTTTTTTACATCCGCAGCACAGCTGATCGGTGAAGAAAAACGCGGGCCTTCACCGGTTTCAAAATACAGCCCTAATCCCATCGCATCCGGAATGGTCAGAATGTCAGAGAACAGGATAGCGGCATCCAGCGGATAACGGCGCAGGGGTTGTAAAGTGACTTCACAGGCCAGCTCGGCATTTTTACACAACGACATAAAATCGCCGGCCTGTGCGCGGGTCTGTTTATATTCAGGCAAATAGCGGCCTGCCTGACGCATCATCCACACCGGCGTTACATCCGTTGGCTGCCGTAGTAATGCTCGCAAATAACGGTCGTTTTTTAATTCGCTCATAATCAGGCTCTCTCGAAATCAGGCGCATATTATATACACAAACAACGGGTTATTCTAACCATGCCCCTGTCAGTCAGGTATCTTTGTCTGCCGTTATTGGTATTCTGACCGGCACAATGCCACAGTATCTTCAATCAGCCGCCGTGCGATGGTGCCAGCGGGTGGCAGTGCAGGCAGTTCATCATAACGGTACCAGCCGGCATCCAGCAGTTCTTCAGGATCAATGCATATATCACCACTGTCGTAATCAGCCAGAAAAGCCATCATCAGTGACTGGGGAAACGGCCAGGGCTGAGAAGCGATATAGCGCAGATTTTTAATCCTGATACTGCTCTCTTCCATAACTTCACGGGTAACCGTCTGTTCGAGGGTTTCCCCGACCTCAGCAAATCCGGCCAGGGCCGTATAAATCCCATTACGATGGCGTACATGCTGTGCCAGCAGAAGTTTATCATCACGGCGGATCACCACGATAATACAAGGCGCTATTTGCGGGTAATACCGTTCATGACAGCGGGTACACAGACAGGCAAATTCTGTCTTACTGTGCTGCATTTCCCCGCCACAGTAACCACAGTAACGGTGAGAACGATAAAATTCAGCCAGCTGTACACCGCGTCCGGCCATTCTGAATAAGCCACTGTCTTCATTCAGCAACTGCCGCAGGGAAGCCATGTTTTGCGGACGCGAATGATTAATCAGCCAGACCGTATCGCCCTGCCACTCACCGATCGGACGTCCGGACAATCCGCTAAGGGAAAATTCAGCAGCAGGCCCGTAAGGTAGTTTATCTCCGGGTAGCCAGATTTTATTCTGCTGGCTTACCACCCACCAGCCCTTATCTTCACCGGTTATTTCACGTTCCATCAATCAGCACCTTTGTTGTTTTTAACCACATGTTACGACAACAGCTAATCCATACTAGCACCCGGCGGGGTAATGTCAGCGATAACATGACACTTGCTTTTCACCGACCGTACAAATAGCAGGGGCTTGTACTTCACGCTGAAGCACTCTATGCTGACTGACGGTGACAATTCACCCGCCGCTGTATCACACCCTGATCAGCCGCTTATTATCTTGTCGGAGTGCCCCACGGGGCTGAGACCGTTAATTCGGGATCCGCGGAACCTGATCAGGTTAGTACCTGCGAAGGGAACAAGAGTACAGTTCAGCCTGAGTGTGCCCGCAAGACACTTTCTTCTGTCACTCCTTCCGGACTCCGGACAAGCGTATTTCTTTATTTACAGGAAATAGAGCTATGTCTGAAAAATTATCACGCCGCGAAAAACGCGAACAAGCACGGGATTTTATCAACTCACTGGGTCATCAGTCCTTTCCGGCCTCACGCCGCCGCTGGCTGACTGGCTCCCGGCCGGACATCAGGGTGCCGGTCCGTGAAATACAACTCAGCCCGACCCGTATCGGCGGAACCGCGGCCAATCCGACAGAAGAAGACAATGAAGCTATCCCGGTCTATGACACGTCCGGTCCGTTTGGTGATGAAACCGCCACCCCGGATATCCACCGTGGTATCCCCCGCCTCCGCCAGACCTGGATTGAACAACGCCAGGATTCTGAACAGATTCCGGCCACTAGCTCAGCCTACACCAGAGAACGCCTGGCGGATGAAAGCCTGGATGGACTGCGCTTCCGCTACCTTCCCCAGCCGCGAAAAGCGCTGAACGGACGTTGCGTTACCCAGCTGCATTACGCGCGTCAGGGGATAATCACCCCGGAAATGGAATTTATCGCAATACGTGAAAATATGGGCCGCGCGCAGATCACCTCATCTGAACTGCGCCAGCAACATCCCGGCAAGCATTTTTTTGATCCGTTACCGGAAACCATTACCCCGGAATTTGTACGCCAGGAAGTTGCCGCAGGGAGAGCAATTATCCCGTCGAATATTAATCATCCTGAATCCGAACCGATGATCATCGGCCGGAATTTTCTGGTAAAAATTAATGCCAATATTGGTAACTCGGCCGTGACCTCTTCTATTGAAGAAGAAGTCGAAAAACTGGTCTGGGCAGCCCGCTGGGGGGCTGATACGCTGATGGACCTCTCCACCGGGCGGAATATTCACGAAACCCGGGAATGGATCCTGCGCAACAGCCCGATCCCTGTCGGTACTGTCCCGGTGTATCAGGCCCTGGAAAAAGTGAATGGTGTCGCAGAAGATCTTAACTGGTCTGTCTTCCGGGATACCCTGCTGGAGCAGGCGGAACAAGGGGTCGATTACTTCACTATCCATGCCGGTGTCCTGCTGCGTTATGTGCCAATGACCGCAAAACGCCTGACCGGGATTGTGTCACGCGGCGGATCGATTATGGCTAAGTGGTGCCTGTCCCATCACCAGGAAAACTTCCTGTACCGGCATTTCCGTGAAATCTGTGAAATCTGTGCCAGCTACGATATTGCCCTGTCATTGGGCGACGGATTACGCCCGGGGTCTATCCGCGATGCTAATGATGAAGCACAGTTCGCCGAACTGCATACCCTCGGAGAACTGACCAAAATTGCATGGGAGTATGATGTTCAGGTAATGATTGAAGGCCCGGGACATGTGCCGATGCATATGATCCAGCGCAATATGACCGAACAACTGGAGCATTGTCACGAAGCGCCGTTTTATACCCTCGGCCCCCTGACAACGGATATTGCACCGGGTTATGACCATTTTACCTCGGGTATCGGTGCTGCCATGATCGGCTGGTTCGGCTGTGCAATGCTGTGCTACGTCACTCCCAAAGAGCACCTCGGCTTACCGGATAAAGAAGACGTGAAGCAGGGACTGATAGCTTATAAGATTGCCGCACATGCGGCCGACCTGGCAAAAGGTCATCCCGGCGCTCAGATCCGTGATAATGCTATGTCTAAAGCACGTTTCGAATTCCGCTGGGAAGATCAATTTAATCTGGCGCTGGATCCGGAAACTGCCCGCAGTTACCACGATCAAACCCTTCCTCAGGAATCAGGCAAGGTTGCCCATTTCTGTTCCATGTGCGGCCCGAAATTTTGTTCGATGAAAATCAGTCAGGAAGTTCGTGACTTCGCCAGTAAGAACCCGGCTCCGGCATTTGCTATCAATGAAGGTATGCTCGGGATGTCTCAGCGTTTCCGCGATAACGGCAGCGAAATTTATCTGCCCGTCAGTACAGATGCCGGGGGGAAATAATGGCTCAGGTATTTCCTGCTGTTCCGCTGCACTGCGGGTTATACGCAGTGGTGGACAGTGTTGAATGGATCGCCCGGCTGCTGGATGCAGGAGTGATGACATTACAGTTACGCATCAAGGATGACTGTACCGCAGAAAAAGAACAGGCAATTATCGAAAGTATTCGTCTGGCTGCTAAACGAAATGCCCGGCTATTTATCAATGATGATTGGCAGCTGGCGATCAAACATGGTGCCTATGGTGTGCACCTGGGGCAGGAAGATCTGGACACTGCCGATCTGACAGCCATTTATCAGGCCGGGTTAAGACTGGGTGTCTCCACCCATGACAGCCGGGAAATTGACCGTGTGCTCTCCTTCAATCCTTCCTATATCGCTTTGGGACATGTGTTCCCGACCAATACCAAACAGATGCCCTCTCATCCACAGGGACTGGATAATTTACGTCATCATGTACGACGTCTTGCAGGTATACCGACGGTAGCTATCGGTGGCATATCCATAGACCGGGCCGCGGAGGTTCTGGCTACCGGGGTCGGTAGTATCGCGGTTGTTAGCGCCATCACACGAGCCGCCGACTGGCGAACTGCCGTTGCAGAGTTACAGCGCCGGGTAGAGGAAGCTCAGGGGAACTCAGCAGATGCTTAATGATCAGGATTTTATGCGCTATAGCCGGCAATTGCTACTGGAGGAAATTGGCCCGTCAGGACAGGAAAAGCTGGCAGATGCGCGGGTATTGATTGTCGGGCTGGGAGGACTGGGATCTCCGGCGGCTATGTATCTTGCAGCAGCCGGTATTGGCACCCTGCTGCTGGCCGATGATGACACTCTGCATATCAGTAACCTGCAGCGACAAATTTTGTACCGTACGGCTGATACTGGTCGCCCTAAAGCCGGACTGGCGGCACAGACCCTGAACCAGATGAATCCGTCAGTACACCTGCATACTATTGACCGGCGAATTGATGTACAGCAATTAGCCTGTTTACCTGTCAGGCCAACCGTAGTACTCGACTGCAGTGATAACCTGCTAACCAGACACTTGCTCAATGCATGGTGCGTTGAACAAGGCCTGCCACTGATTTCGGCAAGTACTGTAGGGTTCAGCGGGCAACTGCTGGTGCTGACACCTCCCTGGCACCGAGGCTGTTATCGCTGTCTGTGGCCACAGACAGAAGAACCCGCCCGTAACTGCCGTAACAGCGGGATTATTGGTCCGGTGGCGGGAATGATGGGTAATTTACAGGCGCTGGAAACAATCAAACTGGTGACAACCGGCCATAGCGCTGTTTCCGGTCAGCTGATGCTGTTTGATGGTAAAGAATTACAATGGCGTCGTCTGCAGTTGACCCCGGCCGATGACTGCCCGGTCTGCGGAGAAATTCATGCAAATTAAACTCAATGATATACCAACGGAGATTAGCCACGCCTGTTTATTAAGTCAGCTATTGCAGCAGATATCCGTTGGCCCGCAGGGCACCGCCCTTGCGGTCAACGGCAGAGTCATTCCTGCCACCCGCTGGGCTGAGTACCAGGTGCAGGAAAATGATGATGTGGTGGTTTTTCAGGTCATCGCCGGAGGTTAACTGTGTTAAGAATTGCAGATAAAACATTCAGTTCCCGGCTACTGACCGGGACAGGTAAGTTTGCTTCTCCGGCCATAATGCAGGCGGCATTACTGGCTTCCGGCTCACAGCTGGCAACATTAGCGATGAAACGAGTTGATTTGAGTGGCCGGCAGGACAATATTCTGCATCCCTTACAACAATCAGGCGTTATGTTGCTGCCAAATACCTCCGGGGCCAAAACCGCGGGAGAAGCTGTATTCGCTGCACGACTGGCACGGGAAGCTCTGGGGACTCACTGGGTAAAACTGGAAATCCATCCCGATAACCGCTATCTGTTACCCGACCCGATAGAAACACTCCGGGCCGCAGAACAGCTGGTAAAAGAAGGTTTTGTCGTTTTGCCCTATTGCGGGGCCGACCCGGTGCTCTGTAAACGGCTGGAAGCCGTCGGATGTGCGGCGATTATGCCGCTCGGCGCACCGATTGGCAGTAATAAAGGGTTACTGAGCAGGGATTTTCTGCAGATCATTATTGATCAGGCTACGGTACCGGTAATCGTCGATGCAGGGATCGGTTTACCTTCACATGCCTGTGAAGCAATGGAATACGGTGCGGATGCTGTGCTGGTGAATACCGCTATTGCCACAGCCAACGACCCTGTTGCGACGGCCCGCGCGTTTGCTTTAGCCACTGAAGCAGGACATCTTGCCCGCGGAACTTCCGGTCTGCGGGCAGTCGCCTGTCCGACCAGCCCGTTAACCGCTTTCCTGGAGGCTGACTTTCAACAGGAGAATACCAATGGCTGATTTTGCTGATTACTGGCAGAGCCTGGACCAGAACGAATTACGCCTGCGGATTGACAGTCAGACCCCGGCTCAGGTCGGGCGGGCATTATCCGGAGAAATACAGGGCACTGCCGCGCTGATGGCATTATTGTCTCCGGCGGCGGAAAGTTTTCTGGAACAGATGGCGGCCAGAGCACAGCAACTGACCCGACAGCGCTTTGGTCATACAGTCAATTTTTTTGCACCACTCTATCTGTCTAACCTTTGCGCTAATGAATGCACTTACTGCGGCTTTTCGATGGGCAATCGAATCCGTCGTAAGACATTGGATAGCAAAGAGATTTCACTGGAATGTCAGGCGATACGCAAACTGGGGTTTAATCAGCTATTGCTGGTGACCGGTGAACATCAGAATAAAGTCGGGATGGAGTATTTCCGCAGTCATCTGCCGGGCATTCGTCAGCAGTTCAGTTCACTGATGATGGAGGTTCAGCCATTACAGGAAGATGAGTACCGCGAATTACGGGGGCTCGGGCTGGACGGAGTGCTGGTATATCAGGAGACCTATCATACTTCCTGTTATGCCACTCATCACTTACGGGGCAATAAGCAGGACTTTTTCTTTCGTCTGCAAACACCGGAAAGGCTGGGCCGCGCAGGTGTCGACAGAATAGGGCTCGGCGTTCTTGCCGGATTATCCGGCCACTGGCGCACTGATTGCCTGATGATGGGTGAACACCTGAACTGGTTGCAAAAACATTACTGGCAGTCACGCTATTCCGTAGCTTTTCCACGATTACGCCCCTGTGCCGGCGGTATCACCCCGGCTTCACTGATGAATGAACGTCAGCTGCTGCAGACAATGTGTGCCTTCCGGCTGTTTTCACCACCCACGGATATTTCGCTATCCACCCGGGAGTCACCGAAATTCCGCGATCATGCTATTCCGATTGTTGTGACCACAGCCAGTGCTTTTTCTAAAACAGCGCCGGGTGGATATGCAGAAAGCAGCGGTGCGCTTGAACAGTTTTCACCGGATGATCACCGGCGGCCAGAAGTGGTCGCTGCCGCCTTACAGAAAACCGGGTTACAGCCGGTGTGGAAAGACTGGGAGCCTTACTTCGGAAGAAATAATCTGTGACCGGGACGGGCGCCGGGCGCCCGTTATTGTCTGTCTCTGCCTATTCTTTAAAGCCGGGTGTCAGCCAGACCGAAGGCCAGTTGCCCGGAGCTCCGCCGTCACAGGCTGGCTGGTTATGGTAACTCATCAGCTGAAAATGATGTCCGTCATACCGCCAGGCTCCGCTTTCACCACAGTCAGCGATCCCCCGGCCTCTGGCCGTATGAGTCAGCATCGCTGTTTTAGGATCATAACTGACGTCCGTAAACCAGCTGATGGTCTGAGGATCTCCCTGATCATCTTTCAGGGGAAGTGTCAGCTCCACTTCCTTCGCCTGATCCGGATGATCACGCGGGGTAATAAATAAAATACCGGAAGACTGATAAGCCCCGGTAACACAATTGATCATCACCAGGACATTTTTCTTATCCAGAGGCACTGCTTTACTGCGGGCGATGTCATCAGCTTCCGGTGAGCATTCTTCATCATTAAGCACTGATTGCTGCGTCTGCAGTACTTCATTGATCAGAGCATTACCATCACTGACCGGGAAAATAGCCGGGACTTTGGTCGGCGGAATTTCAAAAGCATAACGCAGCGGCACCTGTGCCGGAATGCCGGGCCCGACACGCAGCAGCGCAGTCTGGTTATCCAGACGCCCCTGTACATCATCGGCAAACAATAACGAGGCATTTAAACCTTTTAGTGAACCCGTATCATCATCTTCATCCGGCGTCAGAGTAATACGTCTGGCATGACTGGCCGCCCGGATAAATGCCTGAACTGTCTGCAGAGAATCAGTATGGTAACCCGCATAATCGTGGCTTTCATCGCTACTAACAGGGGTCATACTGTTATTCCATAATTTCCCGTCCAGCCAAATTCCTTCCGGTTTATCAATATCAAATCCCATAATATCCAGCGAAACAATTCCCCGTGGCCCGGCTTCATGCCGCAGCACAACACGCATATTTTCATCGGCATTACGGATATCGCAATCATTAAGATTATTACAGGTCACCTGCCAGTCCTGGAACATTCTCTGAACAGCTTCTGAAGCTTTTACTGTGGGTATCGCCACCAGCATTGAAAACAATATGGCAGGTACACAAAATTTCCTCATGCTTTGCTCCGCTTCCTGTCTGACCGGATATAAAAAAACCCTGCCTGAGCAGGGTTTTATATCACGATGTCATACTCTGTTATTCGTCGCTGCCACCAAGGCCGGCATTCAGCAACTCAGCCAGGCTGGCAGATGCTTCGTCTGCAGTGACCTGAGGAGTCACAGGTGCTTCACCTGAATGACGACGGCGCATACGATCCTGATGGTAGGCATAACCGGTACCGGCAGGGATCAGACGACCAACGATCACGTTCTCTTTCAGACCACGTAATTCATCACGTTTACCGGCTACTGCTGCTTCAGTCAGTACGCGAGTCGTTTCCTGGAATGATGCCGCAGAAATAAACGATTCGGTTGCCAGTGAAGCTTTAGTAATACCCAGCAGGTCACGGGCGAAAGTCGCAGCGACTTTGCCGTTCGCTTCCAGTTCACGGTTAGCGATCATGATACGTGAAACTTCAGCCTGCTCACCTTCCAGGAACTCGGAGCTACCGGAAGAAGCAATGGTCGCTTTACGCAGCATCTGACGAACGATAACTTCAATGTGTTTATCGTTAATCTTAACGCCCTGCAGACGGTAAACGTCCTGCACTTCGTTAACGATGTAACGGGTCACAGCATGAACACCACGCAGACGCAGAATGTCGTGCGGTGATTCAGGTCCGTCGGAAACAACATCACCACGTTCAACACGCTCACCTTCAAACACGTTAAGCTGACGCCATTTCGGAATCATCTCTTCGTAAGGTTCGCTGCCATCAACAGGTGTGATCACCAGACGACGTTTGCCTTTGGTTTCTTTACCGAAGGAAATAATACCGCTGATTTCTGCCAGAATCGCCGGCTCTTTCGGACGACGGGCTTCAAACAGGTCAGCAACGCGTGGCAGACCACCGGTAATATCTTTAGTACCGCCGGATTCCTGAGGAACACGCGCTAAGGTATCACCGGAACTGATTTGTACACCATCATCCAGCTGAACAATTGCGTTACCTGGCAGGAAGTACTGTGCAGGCATATCGGTGCCTGGCAACATCACATCATCACCTTTAGCATCGACAATTTTCAGTGCCGGACGCAGGTCTTTACCACCTGAAGTACGCTCAGCAGTATCCAGTACCACCAGAGAAGACAGACCTGTCAGTTCATCCGTCTGACGGGTAATTGTCTGACCATCGTTCATATCGACAAAGCGAACAAAACCGCTCACTTCGGTGATAACCGGCATTGTGTGTGGATCCCAGTTAGCAACGGTTTCACCGGCATTCGCCTGCTCACCATCGCCTTTGGCCATCACGGAGCCGTAAGGTACTTTATAGCTTTCTTTGGTACGACCGAATTCATCGATCATATTCAGTTCAACGTTACGTGAAGTAATAACCAGCTTACCTGCTGAGTTAGTTACCGACTTAGCGTTGATCAGCTTAATGGTACCTTTGTTTTTCACCTGAATGCTGGATTCAGCTGCCGCACGGGATGCCGCACCACCGATGTGGAACGTACGCATCGTCAGCTGTGTACCAGGTTCACCGATGGACTGTGCTGCGATAACACCAACCGCTTCACCTTTGTTGATGATATGACCACGAGCCAGGTCACGACCATAACAGTGAGCACACACGCCAAAGTCAGTGGTACAACCAACCACAGAACGTACTTTTACGCTGTCAACAGAGTTCTGTTCCAGCACGTCACACCAGTGCTCATCGAGCAGGGTATTACGGGCGACCAGAATATCTGCAGAACCCGGCTTCAGAACATCTTCTGCGGTAACACGACCCAGAACACGCTCACGCAGTGGCTCTTTAACATCACCACCTTCGATCACCGGTGTCATCATGATACCTTCGTGGGTACCACAATCGTCTTCAGTAACGACCAGATCCTGTGCAACGTCTACCAGACGACGAGTCAGATAACCGGAGTTTGCGGTTTTCAGTGCGGTATCCGCCAGACCTTTACGAGCACCGTGCGTCGAGATGAAGTACTGGAGTACGTTCAGACCTTCACGGAAGTTCGCTGTGATCGGCGTTTCGATGATTGAACCATCTGGTTTCGCCATCAGGCCACGCATACCCGCCAGCTGACGAATCTGAGCAGCAGAACCACGAGCACCGGAGTCGGCCATCATATAGATACTGTTGAAAGAAACCTGTTGTTCTTCTTCACCATGACGGTTAATCACAGTTTCAGTTTGCAGGTTTTCCATCATCGCTTTGGAAACACGTTCGTTGGCCGCAGCCCAGATATCGATGACTTTGTTATAACGTTCACCGGCAGTTACCAGACCAGACTGGAACTGTTCCTGGATTTCAGCCACTTCGGCTTCCGCTTCACTGATGATCTCGGCTTTTTTGGCCGGGATAACCATATCATCAATACCTACTGATGCTCCTGAACGGGCAGCATAGGCAAAACCGGTATACATGGTCTGGTCAGCAAAAATAACCGTTGGTTTCAGACCCAGGATACGGTAACAGGTATTCAGCATCTTAGAGATTGCTTTCTTACCCAGTGCCTGGTTAATGATTGAGTACGGCAGACCTTTAGGTACGATCATCCACAAAATTGCACGGCCGATCGTGGTATCGATCAGGCTGGTCTGTGGGATCAGGTCGCCCTGCTCATTCAGGCTGTATTCGGTAATACGGACTTTCACACGGGCATGCAGCTCGGCCAGGCCAGCGCGATAAACTCGCTCTGCTTCTTTAGGCCCGGTCAGTACCATGCCTTCGCCTTTACCGTTGACTCTGTCACGGGTCATGTAATACAGACCCAGTACAACGTCCTGAGAAGGAACGATAATTGGTTCACCGTTCGCAGGAGACAGGATGTTGTTGGTAGACATCATCAGTGCACGGGCTTCCAGCTGAGCTTCCAGCGTCAGCGGGACGTGTACAGCCATCTGGTCACCATCGAAGTCGGCGTTATAAGCCGCACAAACTAATGGGTGCAGCTGGATAGCTTTACCTTCAATCAGAACCGGTTCAAAAGCCTGGATACCCAAACGGTGCAGTGTTGGTGCACGGTTCAGCAGTACCGGGTGTTCGCGGATCACTTCATCCAGGATATCCCAGACCACAGCTTCTTCACGCTCAACCATTTTCTTGGCGGCTTTGATAGTCGTTGCCAGACCACGCAGTTCCAGCTTGCCGTAGATAAATGGTTTGAACAGTTCAAGTGCCATTTTCTTAGGCAGGCCACACTGATGCAGGTGCAGGTATGGACCAACGGTAATTACGGAACGACCTGAATAGTCGACACGTTTACCCAGCAGGTTCTGACGGAAACGACCCTGTTTACCTTTGATCATATCGGCCAAAGATTTCAGAGGACGTTTGTTAGAACCAGTGATCGCACGACCACGACGACCGTTATCCAGCAGTGCATCGACCGCTTCCTGCAGCATACGTTTTTCGTTACGTACGATGATGTCAGGGGCAGCCAGATCCAGCAGGCGTTTCAGACGGTTGTTACGGTTGATGACACGGCGATACAGATCGTTCAGATCTGAAGTCGCAAAGCGTCCACCGTCCAGTGGTACCAGAGGACGCAGATCCGGTGGTAATACTGGCAGTACTGTCAGGATCATCCACTCTGGCTTGTTACCAGACTGAACAAACGCTTCCAGCAGTTTGATCCGCTTAGTCAGCTTTTTACGCTTGGTTTCGGAATTGGTTTCGTTCAGCTCTTCACGCAGCTGTTCGCATTCCTGTTCCAGATCCATGCCTTTCAGCAGAGCCTGGATTGCTTCCGCACCCATTTTCGCGTCGAATTCATCACCAAACTCTTCCAGCGCATCCAGATACTGCTCTTCAGTCAGGATCTGACGCTTTTCAAGGTTGGTCATGCCGCCTTCAATAACGACATAAGATTCAAAATACAGTACGCGTTCAATATCACGCAGTGGCATGTCTAATAACAGGCCGATACGGGATGGCAGTGACTTCAGAAACCAGATATGTGCTGTCGGAGAAGCCAGCTCAATGTGACCCATACGTTCACGACGAACTTTAGTCTGGGTAACTTCTACGCCACACTTCTCACAAATAACACCACGGTGCTTGAGACGCTTGTACTTACCGCACAGGCACTCATAGTCCTTTACCGGACCAAAAATACGCGCACAGAACAGACCATCACGTTCCGGCTTAAAGGTACGATAGTTGATGGTTTCTGGCTTTTTAACTTCACCGAAAGACCAGGAACGGATCATATCTGGCGATGCCAGAGCGATCTTGATCGCATCAAACTCTTCGGTTTTAGTTTGCGCTTTTAAAAACTTAAGTAAGTCTTTCACGGATTTGCTCCCGTCGGAGTGAGACTTCTCAGGGAGTCCGGCACATTACCGGGCTCCCTGTAACCAGTACAAATGCGAGTGCTTACTCGTCTTCCAGCTCGATGTTAATACCCAGCGAGCGGATCTCTTTCAACAGTACGTTGAAGGATTCCGGCATGCCTGGTTCCATCTGATGGTTACCGTCAACAATGTTTTTATACATCTTGGTACGGCCATTAACGTCATCAGACTTCACAGTCAGCATTTCCTGCAGGGTATAAGCAGCACCGTATGCTTCCAGTGCCCACACTTCCATCTCACCGAATCGCTGACCACCGAACTGAGCTTTACCACCCAGCGGCTGCTGAGTTACAAGGCTGTAAGAACCGGTAGAACGCGCATGCATTTTGTCATCGACCAGGTGGTTCAGTTTCAGCATATACATGTAACCTACGGTTACCTGACGCTCAAACTGCTCACCGGTACGACCATCAAACAGAGTGATCTGACCGGAGGTAGGAATACCCCCCAGAGTCAGCAACTCTTTAATTTCACTTTCTTTAGCACCGTCGAAGACCGGGGTCGCAATTGGCATCCCTTTCTTCAGGTTCTCTGCCAGACGCATAACTTCGTCGTCAGAGAAAGTGTTCAGGTCAACGGTCTGACGGGTATCAGAACCCAGGTCATAAGCACGCTGAATAAACTCACGCAGTCTGGCGACATCCTGCTGTTGTTTCAGCATGGCATTGATCTTGTCACCAATACCTTTTGCTGCCATTCCGAGGTGAGTTTCCAGGATCTGACCGATGTTCATACGCGATGGTACGCCCAGCGGGTTCAGTACGATGTCAACCGGCGTTCCGTTTTCATCGTAAGGCATATCTTCGATCGGGTTGATCTTAGAGATAACACCTTTGTTACCATGACGACCCGCCATTTTATCACCAGGCTGGATCTGACGTTTTACCGCCAGGTAAACCTTAACGATTTTCAGCACACCTGGTGCCAGATCATCGCCCTGGGTGATTTTACGGCGTTTAGCTTCAAGTTTTTTCTCAAACTCGCGCTTCAGCTCATCGTATTGCTCTGCCAGCTGTTCCAACTGATTTTGTTTTTCTTCATCAGTCAGTCCCAGCTCCAGCCAGCGTTCACGTGGTAACTTGTCCAGCTTATCAGCTTCAACACCACCGCTGGTCAGTACCGTATAAATACGGGTAAACAGACCGGCTTCGAGGATCTGCAGTTCTTCAGTCAGGTCTTTTTTCGCCTGCTTCAGCTGCATTTCTTCGATTTCGAGTGCACGTTTGTCTTTTTCAACACCGTCACGGGTAAAGACCTGAACATCAATAACGGTACCGGAAACACCATTTGGTACACGCAGAGAAGAATCTTTAACATCAGATGCCTTCTCACCGAAGATCGCGCGCAGCAGTTTCTCTTCCGGAGTCAGCTGTGTTTCGCCTTTTGGCGTCACTTTACCGACCAGAATATCACCACCGGTAACTTCGGCGCCGATGTAAACAATACCGGATTCATCCAGTTTAGACAGTGCAGCTTCACCGACATTCGGGATATCTGCGGTAATCTCTTCCGGCCCCAGCTTGGTGTCACGTGACACACAGGCCTGTTCCTGAATATGGATAGTGGTGAAACGGTCTTCCTGAACCACACGCTCTGAAACGAGGATGGAGTCTTCGAAGTTATAACCATTCCATGGCATAAATGCCACGCGCATGTTCTGACCCAGAGCCAGTTCGCCCAGATCAGTAGACGGACCGTCAGCCAGTACATCACCACGTTCGATCGGTTCACCCAGGTTGACACACGGCATCTGGTTGATACAGGTGTTCTGGTTAGAACGGGTGTATTTGGTCAGGTTATAAATATCAATGCCTGCTTCGCCGGCATACATCTCGTCTTCGTTAACTTTGATAACGATACGTGATGCATCAACGTACTGGACTGTACCACCACGTTTCGCAACCGCAGTAACACCGGAGTCTACCGCTACCGCACGTTCCATACCGGTACCAACCAGCGGCTTATCAGCACGCAGAGTAGGAACCGCCTGACGTTGCATGTTTGCACCCATCAGTGCACGGTTAGCATCATCGTGTTCCAGGAATGGAATCAGAGACGCACCGACAGAAACAACCTGCTGGGTAGAAACGTCCATATAGTCAACCTGATCACGGCTGAACAGGCTGGACTCACCTTTGTTACGACAAGTGACCAGGTCATCAACAAACTGACCGTCATCATCGAGGTTGGTGTTCGCCTGCGCGATAACGAAGTTACCTTCTTCAATCGCGGACAGGTAATGAATTTCGTCAGTCACCTGGCTGTCAATAACACGGCGATACGGGGTTTCCAGGAAACCGTACTCATTGGTCTGTGCATAAACAGATAAAGAGTTGATCAGACCGATGTTCGGACCTTCCGGCGTTTCGATAGGACATACACGACCGTAGTGCGTCGGGTGTACGTCTCGCACTTCAAAGCCTGCACGTTCACGAGTCAGACCACCCGGGCCGAGTGCAGAAATACGACGTTTGTGCGTAATTTCAGACAGCGGGTTGTTCTGGTCCATAAACTGAGACAGCTGGCTGGAACCGAAGAACTCTTTAACGGCAGCAGAAATCGGTTTCGCGTTGATCATGTCCTGAGGCATCAGGGTATCCAGATCACCTAATGACAGACGCTCTTTAACCGCACGCTCAACACGTACCAGACCGACACGGAACTGGTTTTCAGCCATTTCGCCGACTGAACGAATACGACGGTTGCCAAGGTGGTCAATATCATCCACTTCGCCAATACCGTTACGGATATCGATCAGCTTCTTCATTACCTGGATGATGTCATCGTGGCTCAGGATACCAGCGCCTTCGATTTCATCACGTAACAGGGAACGGTTGAACTTCATACGACCAACCGCAGACAGATCATAACGATCTTCTGAGAAGAACAGGTTCTCAAACAGGTTCTCTGCCGCTTCACGCGTTGGTGGCTCACCAGGACGCATCATACGGTAGATTTCAACTAAGGCGCTCAGGCGGTCATTAGTCGGGTCAACACGCAGTGTTTCAGAGATATAAGGACCGTGGTCCAGATCATTGGTGAACAGCGTTTCAATACGCTTATGACCAGCCTGGCTCAGCTTAGCCAGCAGGTCCATGGATAATTCCATGTTCGCCGCAATAATCAGCTCACCGGTGCTCTCGTCGATGTAATCACGCGCCACAACTTTACCGGCAATATATTCAACCGGAACTTCGATGTGCTGGACATTATCTTTTTCCAGCTGGCGGATATGACGGGCAGTAATACGGCGGCCTTTTTCGACATAGACAGTACCATTTGACTCAATGTCAAAAGAGGCTGTCTCGCCACGCAGACGCTCAGGGACCAGTGCCATCTGCAGCTTATTATCGCGGATTTCATAAACGACTTTATCAAAGAACAGATCGATGATTTGCTCAGTGGTGTAGTTTAATGCACGCAGGATAATAGTGGCCGGCAGTTTACGACGACGGTCAATACGGACAAACAGGTTGTCCTTCGGGTCGAACTCAAAATCAAGCCATGAACCACGGTAAGGAATAATACGCGCGTTATACAGGACTTTACCGGAAGAGTGTGTTTTACCCTTGTCGCTGTCAAAGAACACGCCCGGGCTACGGTGCAGCTGAGAAACGATAACACGCTCTGTACCGTTGATAACAAAGGTACCGTTATCGGTCATGAGCGGAATTTCGCCCATGTAGACTTCTTGTTCTTTAATGTCTTTTACGGTCCCTTCCGGCGCTTCGCGCTCGTAGATGACCAGACGTAATTTTACGCGCAGTGGTGCAGAGAACGTCACCCCACGGATCTGACATTCTTTTACATCAAATACAGGCTCACCCAGACGGTAGCTGACGTATTGCAGCTCAGAGTTACCGCTGTAGCTCTGGATTGGGAAAACGGAACGGAATGCTGCTTCCAGTCCATATTGGCCTTCCGGGTCTTGCTCGATAAACTTCTGGAACGAGTCAAGCTGGATAGATAGGAGATAAGGTATGTCCAGTACTTGCGGACGTTTACCAAAATCCTTACGAATACGTTTTTTCTCGGTATAGGAGTAAACCATTAGGGTTCCTCAGCTCGCTGACAAGTCGAACCACGCTGTCCGTCCTGAAGGACAGTTCATGCAACATTATTATGCTTTGACCATGAGATGTGCCCACGGTGCAATACGTCTTTCTATCACTCTTAAATCATTTCATCGCTCTGGTAAGGCAGGGAACCCCACGGGAAAGCAGTATATTAAGGCGTCGATAGAAAAAGATATTGTAGAAGCCCTGTGGACAAACAATGCGAAACCCCACAGAGTCTCTTTTAGCGCAAAAAGGCTGGTGACTATTATAGTCACCAGCCATCAGTCTGCAACTTTCTCAGACTGCAACCCAGAGGGTTGTCTTATTTGATTTCAACTTCAGCGCCAGCTTCTTTCAGAGCAGCTTCAAGTGCAGCTGCGTCGTCTTTGCTGATTGCTTCTTTGATTGCTGCCGGTGCAGATTCAACCAGGTCTTTAGCTTCTTTCAGGCCCAGACCAGTTGCGCCACGAACGGCTTTGATTACTGCGACTTTGTTAGCGCCAACAGCTTTCAGTACTACGTCGAACTCAGTTTTTTCTTCAGCAGCTTCAGCCGGGCCAGCAGCAACAGCTACAGCAGCAGCAGCAGAAACACCGAATTTTTCTTCCATTGCAGAAACCAGTTCAACTACTTCCATTACGGACATAGCTGCAACAGCTTCCAGGATTTGGTCTTTAGTGATAGACATAACAATTGTTCCTAAAAATCAGAATAAGTTTATACGTAAGCAGCGAGATTAAAAGTGCAATTAAGCAGCTTCTTTTGCATCGCGTACAGCGGCCAGAGTACGAACCAGTTTGCCGGCAGCGGCTTCTTTCATGGTCGACATCAGACGTGCCAGTGCTTCTTCGTAAGTCGGCAGCGTTGCCAGACGGTCAATTTGAGCGGCTGGGATCAGCTCACCTTCAAAGGCTGCAGCTTTAACCTCGAATTTTGCATTCGCTTTCGCGAAATCTTTGAACAGACGAGCAGCAGCGCCCGGGTGTTCCATAGAGTATGCAATCAAGGTCGGACCAACAAACGTGTCTTTCAGGCACTCAAACTGAGAACCTTCAACAACGCGGCGCAGCAGGGTGTTACGAACAACACGCATGTATACGCCAGCTTCACGACCTGCTTTACGCAGTTCAGTCATTTTATCTACGGTAACGCCACGGGAATCCGCAACAACCGCAGACAGCGCGCCTTTGGCTACTTCGCTGACTTCAGCAACAATCGCTTGTTTGTCTTGAAGATTTAATGCCATTAGCTTGTGCTCCTGGATTATTTTAGTCCGGAAAGTTACCTTTCCGGAACTCACTTCACCTGCCGGTTAATACTGACAGGCGCTAAACACGGTGAGCAGAATCCAGAAAAGAATATTTTCTTCGGGCTCTCTCACCGTCTACGCAGGGAATTAAGTGCTCCCCCCGGCCAGCAGAAAAATCTTCTGTCCGGAATGACCACACCTGCGGTCTTGGACGGAGGCCTGGATAAGGCCAGGCTCCAACCGAAAATTCTTACCCGGGGAATAAACTTCCCCGCGGTGTCTTCCCAAAGGAAGAATGGGCGAAAATTCTAGGTGAAAATTTCGCCCGCGTCAAGCAAGTACTTAAGCAGTCGCAGTGCTCAGACCAGCCTGATCGATAGCAACACCTGCACCCATGGTAGTGGACAGGCTGACTTTCTTGATATACACGCCTTTGGCTGACGTTGGTTTTGCTTTTTTCAGCGCAACCAGCAGAGCTTCCAGGTTTTCTTTCAGTTTGTCAGCATCAAAGTCAACTTTACCGATGGTGGTATGGATGATGCCATTTTTGTCGTTACGGTAACGAACCTGACCCGCTTTAGCATTTTTCACTGCTTCAGCAACGTTAGGAGTTACAGTACCCACTTTCGGGTTTGGCATCAGGCCACGCGGACCCAGAACCTGGCCTAACTGACCAACTACGCGCATTGCATCCGGAGAAGCAATAACAACGTCAAAGTTCATTTCGCCTTTTTTGATCTGATCAGCCAGATCTTCCATACCTACCAGTTCAGCACCAGCGGCTTTGGCAGCTTCAGCGTTTGCACCCTGAGCGAAGACAGCAACGCGAACGCTACGGCCGGTACCATGTGGAAGAACAGTCGCGCCACGCACGTTCTGGTCTGATTTACGAGCATCAATGCCGAGGTTTACAGAAACATCAACACTTTCAACAAATTTAGCGGTTGCCAGCTCTTTCAGCAGTGCGACAGCTTCGTTGATCTCGTACTGCTTGGTGACGTCAACTTTGTCACGGATTACGCGCATGCGCTTGGTAAGCTTAGTCATTTATTAATCCTCTACTACCAGGCCCATGGAGATCGCAGTACCTTCGATAGAACGAGTCATCGCATCTAAGTCTGCACCAGTCATGTCCGCTGCTTTAGTTGTTGCAATTTCCTGCAGCTGAGCACGTGTTACTTTACCTACTTTGTCTTTGTTCGGTTTACCTGAACCAGACTTGATACCCGCCGCTTTCTTCAGCAGAACTGCTGCAGGAGGCGTTTTGGTAACGAAGGTGAAAGAACGGTCGCTGTATACGGTAATAACAACCGGCGTTGGCAGACCTTTTTCCAGGCTTTCTGTTTTTGCGTTAAACGCTTTACAGAATTCCATGATGTTAACACCCTGCTGACCCAGCGCCGGACCAACCGGTGGGCTTGGGTTAGCCATGCCGGCTGCAACCTGCAGCTTGACATAAGCTTGTACTTTCTTAGCCATGATATTTCCTCTATTGGGTATAACGCCTTAGTTAAGGCTTCCCGTGATAATTATTTTACACGCACCAGGCATGTAAAAACAAAAGGCGCGAAATTATAGGTCAATTTCGCGCCTTTTGCAATACACCCAACCACAAACTGTGATTAGCCTTTTTCTACCTGACCGAAATCAAGCTCAACCGGGGTTGCACGACCAAAGATAGAAACAGAGACTTTCAGGCGGCTTTTTTCATAATCCACTTCTTCAACCACACCGTTAAAGTCAGCAAACGGACCATCGCTGACGCGTACCATTTCACCCGGCTCAAACATGGTTTTAGGACGTGGCTTATCGCCTGCCTGTTGCAGACGATTCATAATCGCGTCGACTTCTTTGTCGCTGATAGGTGCAGGACGGTCAGATGTACCGCCAATGAAGCCCATAACACGAGGTACACTGCGTACCAGGTGCCAGCTTGCATCTTCCATAACCATTTGTACCAGCACATAACCCGGGAAGAATTTGCGCTCGCTTTTGCGACGCTGTCCGCCACGGATTTCAACGATCTCTTCGGTCGGCACCATAACGTCGCCGAACAGGTCTTCCATATTGTGCAGTTTAATATGCTCACGCAGTGAAACTGCTACGCGGCCTTCGAAACCGGAAAACGCCTGCACGACGTACCAGCGTTTTTTTGGAGCTTCAGACATCTCAGAACCTCAGTCCAGTGATAAACGATACCAGACGGACCAGAATACCATCCAGCCCCCACAAAATCAGTGACATTACGGCGGTAACCGCAGCAACGATTAACGTGGTCTGCAACGTTTCCTGACGAGTCGGCCAAATGACCTTGCGCACTTCAGTTCTGGCTTCACGGGCAAATGCAACCGCCGCCTTACCTTTCGTTGTCAACAGAGCTATCGCTCCGGCGACCGCAATA
This sequence comes from Tatumella sp. JGM94, assembly GCF_018257595.1. Taxonomy (NCBI): domain Bacteria; kingdom Pseudomonadati; phylum Pseudomonadota; class Gammaproteobacteria; order Enterobacterales; family Erwiniaceae; genus Tatumella; species Tatumella sp. JGM94. The sequence goes on from NZ_JAERJN010000030.1 coordinate 26,856, forward strand.
ATGATAACCACGGCAAGAGCACGTAAAGGTAAGTTCACGTTGCGATAATAATAATTGCCGACAATAGCCGCAATTATCAGGACAGCAACGGCCAGCCACTTCACTGCTTCCGGGCCGCGCCCGCTCCTCTGAGCTTCGGTATTTGCACTCATAAACCAACCTGCCAGAATAATCCAGAAACCATTAAACCCCGCATGGCGAGGTATCCAAACCAGAAATACTTTGCAGCACCCCTGGTATCTTACGCCAAACCAGAGCCTGTCTCAGCAATGATTTACACAAAAAAAATCACTGATGAGTCAGGTTCTATGTTTCGGCGTGCAAAAAGGGCATCAAATGATGCCCTTTCCATGTACATGCCGTCAAATATTATCGGTTATTAAGCGATAACTTTAGCAACAACACCAGCACCTACAGTACGACCACCTTCACGGATTGCGAAACGCAGACCGTCATCCATCGCGATTGGGTGGATCAGGGTAACAACCATTTTGATGTTGTCGCCTGGCATTACCATCTCTACGCCTTCCGGCAGTTCGATGGTACCGGTCACGTCAGTTGTACGGAAGTAGAACTGTGGACGGTAGCCTTTGAAGAACGGAGTATGACGGCCGCCTTCGTCTTTCGACAGGATATAAACTTCTGATTCGAACTGAGTGTGTGGCTTGATTGAACCTGGTTTTGCCAGGACCTGACCACGTTCGATTTCTTCACGTTTAATACCACGCAGCAGAACGCCAACGTTCTCACCCGCCTGACCCTGGTCCAGCAGTTTACGGAACATTTCAACACCGGTACAGGTTGATTTCGCAGTATCTTTGATACCAACGATTTCAACTTCTTCACCGACTTTGATGATTCCGCGCTCTACACGACCGGTAACGACTGTACCACGACCGGAGATTGAGAATACGTCTTCGATTGGCAGCAGGAATGGCAGGTCGATTGCACGCTCTGGCTCAGGAATGTAAGAATCCAGGAAGCCAGCCAGCTCCAGGATTTTTTCTTCCCATGCTGCGTCGCCTTCCAGTGCTTTCAGCGCTGAACCGCGTACGATTGGCGTATCGTCGCCAGGGAAGTCGTACTGTGACAGCAGGTCACGGACTTCCATTTCTACCAGTTCCAGCAGCTCTTCATCATCAACCATGTCACATTTGTTCAGGAACACGATGATGTAAGGAACGCCTACCTGGCGGCCCAGCAGGATGTGCTCACGGGTCTGAGGCATAGGGCCGTCAGTTGCAGCAACAACCAGGATTGCACCGTCCATCTGTGCAGCACCGGTGATCATGTTTTTAACGTAGTCGGCGTGGCCCGGGCAGTCAACGTGTGCATAGTGACGGGTCGGGGTTTCGTATTCTACGTGTGAAGTATTGATGGTAATACCACGTGCTTTTTCTTCTGGCGCGTTATCGATCTGCGCGAAGTCACGAGCTGCACCGCCGTAGTGTTTAGCCAG
>NZ_JAERJN010000031.1:0-27146 GCF_018257595.1 Tatumella sp. JGM94
GTGGCGGTCTCAGTCCGGAACAATTTGAAAACCAGACCCTCGCTTAGGGCCGTGTCCATATTACGCGGGTAGGATCAAATCACCTTTCGCCAATTGATTCAGTCCGGTCTGGGTTTGTTCCGGCGTGAGATTATTATCCGTTGCGTACTGGCTCCAGGAGGCAACCGCCTGACCATAATTCATCATTCCATTTGACAGGCTTAAATGATTATTCTCCACAATAATCCCGACACTAAGGCTGGAATTGATGAGAGTTTATTTTGATAAACTTTTTTTATCTTTCCTCTCTTGTAGCCAGACTTTTATCCAGAGGCCACTTCCCAGGATACTACCACCTGGTACAGCCTTACTTAGGGAATAAGTTGCTTCTTTAAAAAAATCAAAATAAAAACCACTATCATTTCCCAAGTAAAAAATGAATGCAATACCAAGACTTAATAAAAAAACTATTAAGAAAATCATCATCACCCAATATAAAACGAGGTAAATAAACAATGGATATCCAATTTTCTTGAACATTATTATTTTTTCCTCCCATGGTCTAATTGCTCTTTAACTTTATTACCAGCCACTTCAGATGTAATGGAACCAATAGCAGCTTCAGCTACTTCAGATGTTGTCTCCTTAACAACTGGCTTTATGACTTCTGATGCAACCTTCCCAGCGATTCCTCCAGCCACGCTACCGAATCCTGCACCAGCCATAGAGTTAATCGGATTCTCCCCTTTAATCCCGCTCCCAATCGCCGCACCACTGATTACACCACCTTTCAGCGGATCGTCACCTTTAATCCAGCTGGAGGTGGCACCGCTACCTGCATTCACGGCGATTGTACCCCATAGCCCCGTTCCGGCAGTCAGCGCACCTGTCCAGTAACCCAGAATCACATCATTCGGGTTCACTTCACCATTCATCAGATAACCCACTCCAGCGTTAGCACCTGCACCTATCAGGCTGGTCGTCGCTGCCGCTGCGGGTAATAACGGCCAGGCTAAAGCGCTCCCTACTGCTGCCATTGCCGTTTCACAGGACACCGGTGTTCCGCCACTACAGGCCTCTTTAATAGCAGCCTGTGTTCCCGATTCGTAATTCGCAGTGGTTCCCGGTTTCTGCTTATTCGCTGCTGCCAGAATACTTCCCAGCGCATTATTCTCAACAACAACCCAGCCGCAATAGCTGGGATTCGTTACCCTTATGTATAAAGACTATCGTCGTAGGGCACTTCGGTCAGAATATTTTGAATTTCACGTTGTGCTTTTGGCTCCCATGAAATATTCATACTTGCCATTAACTCAATAAATTTTGGGAAGGCGATGCGTCGTCCATCTCTACCTTTCACCCTGTATTCTAACTCATATTGAAATGCTGTCTTATAAGCAAGTTCCGACATAATCCAATAAAGTAGCTCATCTAGCGATCCAGTAATCTTACGCGAGAATTCATACCCTCTTTCTGAATGAATAAAATTATATACATCATTTTCAAATGTAACATATGGAGTACCATCACCAATTGGGGAGGTACAAAGATTAACAGAATGTCTTGGTAGACCAGCTCGCAAGGTCAGGTCGTCAATTTTTTTTTGTATTTCTTCGATATTCAGCAGCATATCAGCGAACCTCACGGATATATTCATTCTTCAAGAGCCATTCTACATTCACTCGATCTTGCATATTAGGTAATATTTGAATCCCTCCCCCTGGCTCACCAAAAGCAGGGGCAATTTTACCCTGTATAGCAGGCAACGGTTTGATTACCTCATACTCATAGTATTTTTCAGCCTTAGCACCTGGTGCAAGAGCACGTTGTTCGTAAGGTGTCCCTTTTGGAGCAAGGAAAGAACCACTAGGCTCTCCATACCTATCTAAGCGAGTGCCTACTGGTATAGTAGTTTTAACAGGATCTCCTTCAAATCCTAGATTCTTAGGCCAATTCCATCCACCATCAGCATTTTTGAACTTGTCATAGTACGAATAACCTCCGGCTTCACTATCTGTAATTGCACTCGATGAATTAGGATTCTTTGGCACTTTTCCTGCATTTACAACTGCCGACTCAGCCTTACCCGCAACCTTAGCAACAACTTTCTCCGTCAGTACCGCGCCACCTTTCACCACTCCGGCACCGCCAGCCAGAAGACTGGCAATGTCTGTCACCAGCTTGCCGCCCTCAACACCCGCATTAAACGACCCGCTGGCTCCGGCTTTCTGATACTCCGCTTCCATCCGGTCAATGCGGTCAATATACGATTGCTTCACCGCATCCGACACGTTACCAAGAACATCACCGCTGTTAAACAGCGACTTCAGCGCCTGATACGTTTCAACCGGACTACTGGCCGTTTTCACGATACTGTCAACAGCGTCATACAGTCCTGCCGGTACGCCTGCAAGCATTCCCGCGGCATAGCTTACATCCTGGGCAGCGCTGGCAGCAGTCCACCTTGCTTGAACACCGGCTTTACAGGATGTGGTCTGGCTGGATGCCATTCACTATAAAATCAAAGAAAATGGCCGCTTCATCACCAAAGCGGTTTACACGATTCTGGCACTGAATATTGAGGGTAAAAAAGAACTATTGGGTCTGTATCTGTCTGAAAATGAAGGCGCTCATCACTGGCTCAGCGTTCTGACCGACCTGCATAACCGGGGCGTTAAAGATATCCTGATAGCCTGTGTTGATGGTCTTAAAGGTTTCCCGGAAGCTATAGAATCCATCTATCCACAAACAGAGATTCAGCATTGTATTATCCACCAGATACGCAACTCACTTAAATATGTCGCCAGCAAGAACCAGAAAGCCTTCATGGCCGACTTAAAGTGTGTCTACAAGGCTGCAACACTGAATGCAGCAGAGCAGGCGCTGGACGAACTGGAGAGCCGTTGGGGCGAAAAATATCCGGTTGTTATTAACTCCTGGCGTAACAAATGGCAGACGTTATCAGCGTATTTTAAATATCCCGACTATGTTCGAACAGCAATTTACACCACCAATGCGGTAGAGGCTGTCCACCGTCAGTTCCGCAAGCTGACGAAAACCAAAGGCGGTTTTGCTAATGAAAATAGCTTGCTGAAGTTACTTTATGCCGGTATTTTACGAGCATCAGAGCGCTGGACCCACCCGGTACAGAACTGGAATCTGACACTGTCTCAGTTGTCGATCCACTTCGCCGGTCGACTTGATAATCATATCGACCTGTAAGCCTTGACACAGAATAATGAACACCCTCCAACTGGCCGGGGTCTTTGAGTGTTACTAAAAATATATTGTTACCTTGATGATTCAATGTCATCAGGGTAAACCGTCAAAACATCTAATGTAGCGCCTTCATTATCAACGAATTCAACTTCATAACCTAAAGTAGGCTCTTGATATATCATAACAACAGCTCCCCTACATCCTGTTAGCACAGTGTCAGACAAGTCCTTTTTGGCTTTAACTACATCATATTCTTTGATCATAAAGTAAATACCAATATATTTATTTCTTAGCTGGAATAGCTGTTACGAGCCTAACCACGCCGTCATTATTCTCGATCCAACCAAATTTAACGTTGATCGTTCTACCATTCGTACCAGTTATTGGTATCACCTGATCATATTTAGTACCAAACTGCGTTTCTGCTGTTTTAACGGCTTTACCGGAGTCAAAAACGATTTGTTTCGCAAGCTCGTTTGAGTTTGTTTTGTTAAAACCAAGAGCACTATCGAACCATTCCGCCTTACTTCCTCCAACAGGATGTTGCTTATCTAACAGATAGTTAGCTAATTTCTGATCAACACTAACTTGTGTCTCAGCTGTATTTTTAATCGAATTTATGATGCTGCCATTTCCAGCATTCTTCGCGGTATTAGCCACAACAGCTTCTGCTTTCGCCGCCGCCTCTGCGGCCGTTTTACCAACCCCAATAGCTCCCGCTGCACCTACACCACCAGGTGTTACTCCTTCTGCTACTTGCAACCCTGCGTTATTCAGACAGATTGCCGGTGCCGCTTTACAACCTTCCAGCGCTGCTTTGGCTGCCGCCACTATTTCCGGCGTGGCTCCTACTATCATTGCACCACCGGCCACCCCAGCAACGCCTGCTGACACCACCAGATTTCCTTCAGCAACACCTTTCGCAATGCCGGTCTTACAGGCCGTATCACAGCCTGGGGTATTACCCAGCCAGAACCCAAGATCTGAGCCTGCACTCAGCGCATTATTCTCCACCGCATTCTTGCCGCTTTGTGCACCTACCACGGCATCGCCGGTGCCCTCTCCCGCCAGTCCGCCGGCCAGCCCTGCGGCTAATGTTCCCAGCACGCTCAGGGTCTGTTTTTGCTCTTCCGTCAGGTTTTCCGGTTTCACTCCCGGGTAAAGCGTCTCCGCTATATAGCGCGCCATCAGCTCGCCGCTGGCCGCGCCGGCGGCCCCCGCTAATGCACTATTATCACTGACCTTCGCTGCAACCGCCCCCAATACCGCATGCGCCATCGCGTTTGCCGCAACGCTGGTGCTGCCATCCGCGTTGGTTGTCATCTCCCTGATGACCCCCGCCGCATAAGGACTAAGCCCCCCGGCCAGCACCTGCGCCAGATTGCCACCCGCCAGCCCCTGTACCGCCGCCGTGGCGGCCTGCATACCCTGCCGGATGGCACTGCCGGTACCCCATTTCTGTTGGGCCGTTTTGTCGCCGGAGCTTTCCGTCAGGGTTTTGTTGTACGCAGCGATATCTTCCTTCGTGGCATTTGCGCCCGGCTCTTTGACGCCTTTCGCAGCCAGTTCTGTCTTACCGGCTTTTGTAGCTTCTGTCTGGCCCTGCGTCCGGGCGATATCCGCTGCCTGACTGCCGATTTCCCCTATCAGCTGCGCCTGCTGTAGCCGTTTCTGCTGTTTCTCCCTGTCGAGGATGGGATTAACAAGGCCTGACGTGGAGTCTGGTGATGAACAGTAATTTCCCCTGTAAAGACGGTCGGTTAAAAAGAGACCTTGCGGACGTATTCTGATAGCCGGGATTATGTCCCCCGACGCGCTTTTTTCCACCGGACAGGCTGCCACACTGGTGAACATCACCAGGCATAGCAGCCATATCAGGGCGTTAGCTATCCATTTCATCCCGCGTTCCCTGCGTTATCCGTTAGCTCAGTTTAACAGCACTAAGCGCGCTGTCATTACCCGTTTTTACATCGCGGCTGGAGCCGGGCGGTTACCCTTAAGGGCTACTGGCTGGAGCAGGCAGGTTTTGAGACGGGAACGCCGCTGGAAGTGAAGGTGCTGCCGGACTGTCTGATTCTGACTGTTAAACAGCCCTCGCCGGAGCCGAAAGTGATACAGACCCTACGCCAGCTCTGCCCTAAGTTCTCCGCCCGTAAGCAGTGCGAGCTCTTGGGGGTGATTCAGGTCATGGCCAGGCCGAAGAAGCGGGCCTGACTGAGCAACAGGCAAAAAAATCCCAGCCCCGATAAGGGCTGGGATTTCTCTAACTTTTAAATACAGAAGAGCCTTTTTCTAAATAATTTTCCCACCTGCTCATTAAATGATTAATATTTTCTATTTGAGAGTGCGTTGATGGATCATATCCATCAGAAGGAGGCATGTATTTAATAAAGTTTTCTATTTCAGATGGATAATCAAAATCAGCATAAATGACTTCAACTTCAGCTAATGGATCGTCGTAACTATTACGATTATTCCAAAGCCAACTCAGAACAATAAACAGCCACTTTTTTTTGATTTTTGGATCATCTTTCCGCTCAAATTCCGAACATAAATCCTTTAGGAAAGGATCAATGTTATTTAATTTACTAGGTATAATGAATGATAATTCAAGTTCAGGATTAGTATAACTTCCTGTTAATACATTCTTTTCTGCTTTCTTTATTGGTACGTCTGAGGTAATGAGGTTATTTTCATAACCCCACCTTACATCACACCATGAAAGATGAACATTTTTATCAATAAAATCAAAAGGTATTGGATATAAATTCATGTCATTTTACCTTCGGCGATCGTTGGTTAGGAGCACCGGTAATACTACCACCTTCAATAAATCTTTGGTGTGTGACGTTTCCTTTATTATCATAGATGTATTCAAATATACCTTTCTTATCATTAAAGGAACCTTCCGCTTGCAGTAATTTTCTTTCTATACCATCACCGCCTTTGATAGTGGAAACTTTTCCATCCATCAATTGTTCGCGGCTCAGGTAACTTGCACCTCTATGAGTAGGATCTGGTTTTAACCCACTGCCAATTCGGTCTGCTTCCAGTATTTTATTAACAACCGAAGATTTTAATGCTGTTTCCATCATACCAGGGGTTTTTGCGACAACTTTTTCTGTCAGTACTGCGCCACCTTTAACAACCCCGGCACCGCCAGCCAGCAACCCGGCGATATCCGTGACCAGCTTGCCACCTTCAACACCCGCATTAAACGACCCGCTGGCTCCGGCTTTCTGATATTCCGCTTCCATCCGGTCAATGCGGTCAATATACGATTGCTTCACCGCATCCGACACGTTACCAAGAACATCACCGCTGTTAAACAGCGACTTCAGCGCCTGATACGTTTCAACCGGACTACTGGCCGTTTTTACGATACTGTCAACAGCGTCATACAGTCCTGCCGGTACGCCTGCAAGCATTCCCGCGGCATAGCTTACATCCTGGGCAGCGCTGGCAGCAGTCCACCTTGCTTGAACACCGGCTTTACAGGATGTGGTCTGGCATTCGGCGATTTCCTTATCCTTCTGAGCCTTCTGCGCAGTGCTCAGATAGTTATTCTCAACCGCATTCTTGCCGCTTTGTGCACCTGCTATGGCATCGCCGGTGCCCTCTCCCGCCAGTCCGCCGGCCAGCCCTGCGGCTAATGTTCCCAGCACGCTCAGGGTCTGTTTTTGCTCTTCCGTCAGGTTTTCCGGTTTCACACCCGGGTAAAGTGTCTCCGCTATATAGCGCGCCATCAGCTCGCCGCTGGCCGCGCCGGCGGCCCCCGCTAATGCACTATTATCACTGACCTTCGCTGCGACCGCCCCCAATACCGCATGCGCCATCGCGTTTGCCGCAACGCTGGTGCTGCCATCCGCGTTGGTTGTCATCTCCCTGATGACCCCCGCCGCATAAGGACTAAGCCCCCCGGCCAGCGCCTGCGCCAGATTGCCACCCGCCAGCCCCTGTACCGCCGCCGTCGCGGCCTGCATACCCTGCCGGATGGCGCTGCCGGTGCCCCATTTCTGTTGGGCCGTTTTGTAGCCGGAGCTTTCCGTCAGGGTTTTGTTGTACGCAGCGATATCTTCCTTCGTGGCATTTGCGCCCGGCTCTTTGACGCCTTTCGCAGCCAGTTCTGTCTTACCGGCTTTTGTAGCTTCTGTCTGGCCCTGCGTCCGGACGATATCCGCTGCCTGACTGCCGATTTCCCCTATCAGCTGCGCCTGCTGTAGCCGTTTCTGCTGTTTCTCCTTGTCGAAGATGGGACTCAGCGTCTGGCTGGCATGCTCCACGTCACGGCTCAGCCCGGCCACATCCTGCTGTTGCTTATCCTTATCGCGAATAACTATCGTGCCTGCGCTTACCGCGGACTTCGTGGCCGAGCGGTCGCTTCCGCTGCCGTTCGCGCCCACCAGCAGCCCGCTGGTCACGTTACCCGGGAACTGACCGCCCACGCTACCGCCCGTGCTGATACCCACGCTCTGGTGTTCGACTTTATACGCAGCACTGTTGTTGATATCACTAAACGCCAGCATGCCGGTATCCAGTTTATTCTTCTCTGCCGTCGCCGTCGACCCGATAACCGCACCGTTCAGCCGGGTCTGTTCGCCCACGGTGATATCAAAACCGCCTTTGCCGGCGAAGATACCCGTCTGTTCCTGCACGCTGTCGTAATTGCTGTGCATTTTGTCTTTGCTCAGGCTGATGCTGCCCGAACCGGTCATCGAGCCGAAGGTAAAGCTGCCACCGGTGCCGACGTTCTGCTGCCCGGAAGCGTAACGATCGCTGTCCTGCTGGCTTTCCAGCAGCAGGTTGCGGCCCACGTCAGCCCGGACCGATTCGCCGGTGACCTGTGCGCCTGTCAGGCTGGTATCGCGCCCGCTGGTAATCCTGACCTGATTACCGGCATTAACCGTGGTTTCGGTCTGGCTGGTGCCGTTACCCTTCTCGTTACCCTTGCCCTTGTTGACGCTGGCGGAAACGCTCAGCCCGATACCGCCGGAACCGGCACCGATACCTGCGCCCAGTGTGCCGCCCTGGCTCTCGTTTTTACCGTCCAGATACCGGGTGTTGCTGGCGGAAAGCAGATTCACGTCGCGGCTGGCATTCAGGGTGACATCTTTGCCTGCCTGCAACTGGCTGCCCTGCACCAGGATGTCGCCGTACTGGCCCTTCACACCGTTGCCGCTGGCGGTAATGTTCAGGTTGTTGCCCGCCGTCAGGCTGCTGCCCTGCGCGGTGCTCTGTCCGCTGTTTTGGGTGGACGCGGAAGACCGGGTGCCATAGGAAATGCTGATCCCCGCCATATTGTTATTGGCCGGATCGGCACCCTGCGCTTGCGCCAAACTCGCCGCCTGCACCGCCTGTATGCCGCTCAGTGCCGCCCTGGTACCCTGCAATGCCGCCAGGCAACTGTCGCCAGTGAGTTTCGCCTGCTGCGAGGTTTCTGCCGCAGTATTCAGTGCACTGCCAACCGTGCCGGACAGTGCCAGCGTCAGACCGGATTTCTTCTGTTCAACCTTGTGAGTCTGGCTGTTTTGATCCTGCGCCTGTGTCACCGACACATTCCTGCCAGTCAGCGCCATGTCCTTGCCGGCCACCAGCCCGGAGCCTGTCACCGCCAGATGATTACCGGCCCCCAGGGTGAGGTTACCGTTTACGCTACCGACGGTGCTGCCCTGATTAGTCAGCCCCTGCGCGGTCTCCGTGGTTTTCAGGCTTTCGGTGCCGTAGCTGATGCCGATACCACCGCTGCTCATCAGGCCGGATTTTTTCTCCTGCCTGAGGTGCAGTTCACTGTTGCTTTCGGTCGCACCGGTGATGTTCAGATCGTTCCCTGCCAGCAGTTTCACGTCCTGAGTCCCGGCCACGCTGCTGCCCTGAACCCGTAAATCGTTGCCCGCCAACACATTAATGCTATCGCCGCTCAGGAGAGTCCCCTGTACGCTCTGGCGCTCCAGAATGTCGCGGGTGGTGGTAGTGGTTTTCGACATCAGGCCGTTACCGCCGGTCACCTTGTGTCGTTCGTCCAGATCGAGGGTGTTCTCGCCGCTGAGAAGATTAATGTTATGGCCGGCATTAAGATTCAGTCCATCACCGGCCGAAACCGTTGCGGCATGGGCAGTGATATCGTTCCCGGCATTGAGGGTCACCGCCCCTTTACCCACCACTTCGCTGCCGGCCTGCTGGCTGTTGCTCTGTTTCAGGCTGTTGTCGCCATTCCAGATCAGGTTATCGCGGCTGGCCGTGGTCACCGTATTCAGGGTGAGATCGCGCCCGGCACTCAGCAGGGTCTGGCCATTCTCACCGCGGTTAACCACCTGAGCCGCATCCAGCCTGATGTCGCGACCGGCCTGCAGTATCAGCTTGCCGTCGCTTCCCTGCACGTACATGCCAGCCACGCTGTCAATATTGGTGCGTTCGAAGCTGTTGTCACCGTAAATGCTCTGTGCCGTGCTGGTTATGCTGATGGTATTGATATCACGCCCGGCGCTGGCCAGAAGCGAGTTGTTACCCCGGATCAGCCCGCCGATATTGTTAATCTCGGTGCGGGCAGTCAGGTCAACGTCGGTCCCCTGAATGCGGCCCGCCATGTTCGTGATGTTGGCGGCGCTCAGTTTCACCACGTCACGCCCGGCGATATGGCCGCTGTTGAACAAGCCTTCGCCCAGATTGAGATTAAGGTTACGCCCGGCAATCAGCGCACCGGAGCCGTCCAGATCGCCCGGTTGCATGCGGGCATACACTTGCGGCACCAGGACGTCTTGCTGGCTGCCGTCCGGCAAGGTGACGCTGGCCTTCACCAGCCAAACGATATCCCGGGTCAGTAAGCCCATCTGTCCGGCCGTCAGCGCTACGCCCACCTTCAGGTTATATTGCTGACTGAAGGCCACCCCCTGATCCATCAGTGCCTTAAACTGCTCTTCGTCGTTGCTGTAACCCTCCAGATAGCGCTGCCCGGTCAGGTTGATTACCTGTTCGCGGATCAACCGCTGTTCGTAGTAACCGTCGCCCAGCCGCTTCAATACATTGTCCGGATTGTTAGTCACTTTACCCATCATGTAATCCGAGCCCAGCCAGGCTTTCTGGCTGGTGAAACGCGGATCGGTCTCCACCAGATACTGGCCGCCCGGTGCCGGATTAGTCATGAACAGGCTGTTGTCCGGCAAACGGGTGTCCGGCCCGACAATGCGCACCACGCTGTCCGCTGCGTCGCCTTGCTGGCTATTGACCCTGTTGGCGACTTCGAACTGCTGGCCCGGCTGCAACGCTACGGCCGGGATCACCGGCAGCGCGCCACTGCCAATGGTCTGCAGGCTGGCGGAAATATCACTGCCGCTGACTGCCGCACTGACCCCGCCGGCAGCGCCGATAGGGGTATTGGTGCCCTGCTGCGTCAGCGGGGCAATGGCGATCGGGTTACCTGCCACCTGTTGATGGTCAGTCAGCTGGCCCGGCTTCAGTGAAATGGTCTGAATGGTGGTCGGTGGCGTATAGGCCGTGGTATTGTGCCCCTGCTTATCTTTACCCTTCTTCCTGATGCGGTAGTAACTGGTCACTTCGCCGACGTCGGTGGTCAGGCGCTGGCCCGGCACCGCCACGTTATCCACGCTGCCGGCATTTATCGCCAGCGTGCCGCCCGCGATCACCTGGCTCTTATCGTTCAGCAAATGCCCGGTGTTGATCGCCATATCGCTACCCGCGATAATTTTGCCCGGTTCGCTTTCCCTGACCCGGGTTTCCTGCACCGTGCGGTTGTAGTCGTATTGGCTGAACCTGTCATTCCCATACCCGGTTTTGCCAGGGGTATTAAGGTTCAACAGCGAGTCTGCTGAATTGCGGTCAACAAACACACCCTCTTCTCCGGCCATCCAGCGTACCGGATCAGCCGATTGCTGATACCCGGTAATTTTTCCGGTGGAAACGGTAACCAGTTCGGTAGTAAAGCGGTCGTTGATGTTGTTGATCTGTCCGGCCGAAATCGCCATGTTACCCGCAGATTGCAGGGTCGAACTGTGATTGTTGAGGGTACCGGCCTGGCCGGTAGCCAGGTAACTGGCGTCAAGCTGGCCGCCAATCGCCATGTCCCCGCCGCTGTAAATTAACCCATGCTGGTCGTTATTCAGCGTTTGGCTGCCGATATCCACCCTTTCGCGCCCGGCCAGCGTGGCAGCAGTGCCGTTCTCCGCCAGGTTGTTAAAGGTGACGGTTTGCACGCCAATAGCATCACCATAAATACGGCCGGTGCCGATGTTGGTCAGCGTGTCGGCGTAGATCAACGTATGTTTGCCATCAATCAGGCCATCGTTGGTCAGGGTGCCGTTGACCGTCAGCCAATCCTGCCCGGCGTTAATCTCGCCGCTGGCGGCATTCAACAGATTACTGGCGCGCAGATCAAACCTGGCGCCCGCCAGCAGTTTGCCGCTGTTAGTCACATCGCCCGGCGTGGTGAGGTTGAAATTACCGTTGGCAATCATCTCACCGCGGTTATTGATGCCCCGGGCACTGACCAGGCTGATATCGCCCAGCGACAACAATTGCCCGTCGCCGCCGACCGCTGTGGCGTTAATGTCCAGCAGCTTACCAGCCTTGACGATGCCGCCGGTGTTCAGCAGGTTAAACGCCGTGCCCTGCAACTGCAGGGTTTCGCTGGCAGCCAGCTGACCCGCGCTGTTATCCAACTGACCGCCGTTGGTGATAGTCAGCTGTTGGTTAGCCAGAATACTGCCGCCACGGTTGTTGATCGCGCCGGTGTTCAGCACCACGGCCTCGCCTTCCAGGCCTTTATTTTCCGCCCCGGTGTCGTCATTGATCAACTGCAGGGCATTGAGCGTCGCAGTGGCACCGCTGCGGATCAGCCCCCGGGCGTTGTCGATAATCCCCCGCCCGCTGTCCAGCAACAGGTTGCCGACCGCCTGAATTTGTCCGTTGCGGTTATCCAGACTGACGCTGGACAGCCGGATCGTCTGTTCGCCAATAATCCGCCCGCCGTTAGCATTGTCCAGATTTAGCGCTGCCAGGGCGAAGTCGCCTTTGGCTCCCAGCGTACCGCCCTGATTATTGACGTCGCCACTGCTGAGCTGCAGTTTACCCGGGCTGTACAAGGTACCGTTCTGGTTATCCAGCCGCTGGCCGTAGGTATCGACATACATATCCGTGCCCGACTGCACCAATCCCCCCTGGTTATTCAGGCCGCCCGTGCCGGGGGTATTCAGCACCAATCTCTGCTGCGCCACTAGTTTGCCGCCACCGTTGAGCAGCGTTTCGGCATCGATCCGCAAGTCTTTAGCGGCAATCACCACGCCCTGGCCGTTATTGAACCCGCCGGTCGTGAGGTTCATCGCCCCCTGGCTGGTAATGCCGCCCTTGTCGCCGCTGCTGGCGTTGGTCAGCCGTTCAACCGTTAGATCTAATCCCTGACCACTCTGGATCAGGCCGCCGTCATTGTTCCTGAGGCTATTGCCGTGCAGCTCCAGCGCCGTCTGTGCCGCCAACTGGCCGCCCCGGTTTTCCAGCAGGCCGAAATGAATCTTAGCCGTATCGGCGCTGACCAGCGTGCCCTGATTGTTCAGCAGATGGCCGCTGTCCAGCTGCAGTTTTTTACCTGCGCCAATCACCCCAAGATTGCTGTTATCCAGCACGTCTTCAGCATTCAGCACCATCTCCTGACCGGACTTGATCGCCCCGGTCTGGTTATTGATCACCCTGACGGTGGCCGACAGCTGCTTCTCTGAAGCCAGGGTGCCGCGGCGATTATCCAGTTGCTCGCCATGCAGTTGCAGGTCACCCGAACTGGCGATAAAACCGGCCAGGTTATCCACAGCACCGCTGGCGATCGTCAGTTTGCCCAGACTGCTGATACCACCATGCCTGCCGCTGTCACGATTGCTCAGGGCCTGTCCGTGCGTATCGATGCGCGCATCACCGCCCGCCTGCAACAGTCCACCGTCGTTGGTCAGTGCCAGGCTGTCGATATTCAGCTGCTGCTTGCCGGCCAGAGTGCCCTGGCTGTTGTCCAGCGCACCGCTGTGGATCGTCAACATCCCCTGGCTGAGAATACCGCCGCTTTCACCACTCAGACGGTTACTCAACGCCGCGTCCCGGGTGTCAATATTCATATTGCCCGCGGATTGCAGCAGACCAGCGTTATTGTTCAGCGCACCACTGCTCAGGCTCAGATCGCCGCTGGCAGCGATGACGCCCTGCAGGTTATTCAGCGCCCCGTTGCCCAGCGCCAGCGAAAGCGCGCCGCCCGCTACCTGCCCGGCCTGATTCTCCAGCCCGGCACCCGTCAGTTGCAGAGCCTGTCTGGCCTCAATACGGCCGCCGCGGTTATCCGGCGCCTGTTGCGCCGTGACCTCAGCATTGCCCGTCGCGGCAGAAACCAGCCCCTTGCGGTTATCCAGCCTGTCCGCCCGTAGCTGAGTATCGCCGCTGGCCGCCAGTTGCCCCTGGCGGTTATCGATAGC
Source organism: Tatumella sp. JGM94 (assembly GCF_018257595.1). Classification (NCBI taxonomy): domain Bacteria; kingdom Pseudomonadati; phylum Pseudomonadota; class Gammaproteobacteria; order Enterobacterales; family Erwiniaceae; genus Tatumella; species Tatumella sp. JGM94. The sequence goes on from NZ_JAERJN010000031.1 coordinate 13,659, forward strand.
GCCGCTGACCTGCGCCTTCAGGCTGCCGTCCTGCGCAGCAATCACTTTGCCGCTCTGGTTGTTCAACCGCGCGGCGTTAAGCGCGACCTTGCCATTGCCCGCCAGTTGGCCGCCCTGGTTATCAATCCCCTCACTGACGCTGAGGCGCATCTCACTCTTACCGCTCTGCACCAGTTGACCGTTGCGGTTAGACAGGCTGTCGGCATCCAGCGCGATCTGCTGTGCCGAAGTGGTAGCGTCGTCCAACACGTAGTCGCCGCCCTGCATGCTGAGCTGGCCGTTGGACAGCAGCTTGCCGCCATCGCCCTGCAAGCGACCGGTATTCACCGCCAGCGCACCTTTACCCGCATGGATGATTTGCCCGCCCTGGTTGTCGATCGAACCGGCGTCCAGCGTCAGGTCATTGCTATTGCTGGCAATACGGCCACCGGCGTTATCCAGTTTGCCCTGTGGGTTCAACCGGAGGTTACCTTCGCCAGACTGGGTGATTTCCCCCTTGCGGTTGGATAAGTCATGCGCATTAAGCGCCAGTGTATTTGCCGCCAGCCTGCCACCGTCATTATTGAACCGCTTGCCGCTGCTGGCGGTGAGCTGTTGCGTGGCTGTAACCTGCGCACTGGCCGTGGACAAATCGCCGGACCCGGCTTGCAGCGTGACCTGAGCCGCTGCGGTGCGGCTGCCGCTGATATCCACGCCCTGCCCGTTCACGCGCAGGTTGCCTGCCGCCAGATTTAGCCCCTGTGCAGTCAGTTTTCCACTGGTGGTTAACGCCAGTTCGCCGCTGCCGCCAGGCCGGCCATCCTGTTGCACACCGGCCGCCAGCGTACTGCCTTTGCTGCTGTTCAGGCTGGCGGCCTGTATCCGCAGATTATTGCCAGCCGCAATAGATCCGCTGTTTTGCACCTCGCCACCGCTGCTGATGCCGGTATGACCCGCCGCGAACAGTGAGCCGCTGTTGCTGACACCGCCCTTCGAGGCCAGTTGCGTATCGCCGCCACTACTGATTTTACCGCTGTTTTCAATGCGGCCATCGGCGGTGACCACCACGCTACCGGCCTGCGCACCGATGTTACCGGCATTACGCACCCCGACGCCGGTTTCGGTGCCGATCATGCGGATCTTACCGGCGTACATGCCGCCCAGTTTAGCCACATCGACCGCCAGCTGCGGGCGGGTGGAAGGATCGTCGCTTTGTTTGTCGATCTGTTGATGCGCCGCATCCACCTTGTTGCGTCCGGTAGTGACCTTAAGATCGTTAGCCCACAATCCGGCATTGATCTTCGCCGAACGCGCAATGATTTCAGTGTAATCCTGGCGCGAACTGTCCATACCGGCGCCTTCAACCACCACTTCACCCCGCTCAACGTTAAAGCCGGTCAGGTTACCGTTGTTGATCTGCGCCTGACCGGTGGTCAGGGTGGCGCGGCTGGCGTTGATAAAGCCGCAGCCATTACAGGTAATGCCGGACGGGTTGGCGATTACCACCTGAGCACGCTGTCCGGCAACCTCGATATAACCGTTCAGACGGCTGGGGTCGCGGGAATTGACTTCGTTGAGAATTATCCTGGCTTCGCCTTTCGCCAGCCACGGGTTACCGTCGACCCAGCCACCCTGTTGAGTTTGGGTCATTTTATGGGAATTGTTGAGGATCACGCCCCGCTTGTCGACGTCAAACTGGCTATAGGTATTGCGCGAAACCCCGCCGGCGCCTGGCGTCTGGATATTGACCTGTGGCGTACCGTTGGCGCTGTTGATGATGGTCGGCTGCTGGCCGCCCGGCGCATTGCCGTCGGCAATAATCGCCGCCTGCACCGGTTGGATAGCCCCCAGCGATATTAACAGGCTAAAGCTGATGGCGTTCATCCTGCCAATGCACTGACTCTGGGTATGCCCCGGACCAGACGAGCGGGCAGATCCGGCACGACCGGAACGGGCGATATCCGCCGCCACCACCAGCATGCCACGCGCTTTGCTGAAAACGATACGATACCTGTCCTTGTTCATGGCAATATCCTTATTAAATTTCTGACAGCTCCACGGCTACCGGGTGACTTGCCCGCCATTGCTGCGCCTGATGATGGCTAACCTGCGCGCCTTTAAAGTTCACCACGCGCTTTCCACGCTGCTCTCCGCGGTGATACAGCGCCCGCATGCACAGGTGCGGGAAGATTTCCCGCGTGATTAGATTACGCATTTCCCGCGTATGCCCGAAAGGCGCTATCCAGTCACAAAACCACATGCGATCGCCGCTGTTCCAGTCAATTTCCAGCATGTTAACCGCAGGCTGTGTCAGATAACGCGCCTCGGCCTCTTGATTCATCCACGCCCAGCTGAGGAAAAATACCGGCTGATTTCGCTGCGACGCCAGCACATATTGCTGTCGCTTGATGATCGGCAGCAGCAGTGTCGGCAGAGTGTGCAACGGGGCGTCGCGGTGCATCGGCGAATGCATCCACAGCCATACCGCCGCGCCAAAGGCTTCTGCCTCGCTGTCTTCACCGCCGAGGATCAACGGCGCCCTGATATCATATTCGCCTATGCGCATGGTCGTGTCCTCAGTAGTTCCAGCTAAGGTTAAAACCCAGAGTGACCGGGCTGGTGCTGAATTCCCCGGGTTTGGAGAAAGGCACGCCGGCGAACAGATCGTAACCGACCCTGAAGGCATAGCCGCGCAGGCCCACTACGCCACCGGCCAGATGCTGCCCAACCAGATAGTCTGAACCGTAGCCGCCCACTTCGCCGTAGTCGGCACCGAGATACAACTCCTGCCCCTGTAACGGCGTACGCCAGGCCAGATCGTTACGGACGAACCAGCCGTGATTGGCGTTCAGGGTACGCTCGCCATCAAAGCCGCGCACCGTCCAGCGGTTGCCGATAGCGAACTGGTCCTGCGGCGTCAGCGGCGTATCGCTGATCTGACGCTGGTATTGCACGTTGTAGCGGAAGTTCTGGCTGAGCAGGCTGAATGGCACGTCGAGCCGGGCGTTAAGCTGCACAATTTTGCTGAGTGCCGTCGCCTCGCCAAAGGTCTCTTCCGGCGCAGGTAATGCGCCAAACCAACGGGTACCGCGCTGGTAGCTGATACCCGCGTCCAGCGTGGCTTGTTGAATATAGTGGCGGTGCTGCAATCCCAGCCGCCATCCTGAGGTACGCCGGCGCTGTACTTCCACTTCGGTATCGTTGATGTAGTTGCCGGACTCGCGCGCCAGCACGTCATAGGTCAGCATGGTTTTCTGGCTGCCGTTACGGTGCAGCACCCGGCTGAGTTGGAAATCCAGGTTCCTGCTGTTGCCGCGGTAACGGTAGTCCTGATTCTGCCCGGCAATGGTCTGGTGGTAGTCATAGCTGTTGGCGGTGACGCCGGCCATCCAGTAACCGAAAGGCACCGAATAGTGCCCGGTGATGTTCTTCGACCCCTTGCCGCCCTGGTTTTGCAGATCGGCAGAGCCGGAGATATAGAACAGATCACTGAGCGAAAACGGGTTATCCAGCGACAGGGTCAAACCGCCCTGATAACGCCCGGTACTCCTGGTGCCGGAATCATCCAGCGAGACGCCAATACGCCACATGCGCTGCTGCTTCCAGCTCAGGGCAATGTCGCTTTCGCCGGGCTGTTCACCGGGGATAATTTCCATACTGGCCTGCACCGTCGGCAAGCGTTGCAGGTTTTCCAGTCCCTGTTCAATATCACGCAGATCCAGCAGGTTGCCCGCATGGGCCGGGATGCTGCTGTAGGGCTGAATGTAATGGCCGCTGTCCGGCGTCAGTTTCACCTGCCGCACGTAGCCTGGCACCACTAATAATCGCAGTTGGCCGTTTTTCAGATCCTGCGTTGGTGCCAATACGCGGCTGGTGATATAGCCGTGGTCCACCAGCCGGTTTTGCAGGGTGCTCATCAGCAGGTTAATGCCCTGCCCGCCCAGGCAACGGCCCTGTGCCTGACTGGCGATACGTTGCAACGGCAGCCAATCGGGGAGCCGGCCCTGGCCGCTCAACACGACCTGATCGATAGGGAAACAAGGTTTTTCTGCCGGGAAAGCAATACGGCCAGCACCGGACGACGGTGGTGACAGGCGCACATCAGGCGCCGCGGGGATCAGTTGTTGCTCCAGCGCCTTTTGCCGCTGCTGCTGTATGATCAGCTGTTCACTGTTTGATGTTGCTGCCAGCAACGGTTGGCTGAATATAAACAGCGGCAAAACAACGGGGCCACATGGAATACAGACCTTACGCACAGCAAGGCTGAGCGAAGAGTAAGCAGAGTAGCGCATGACTTTTCCCTGTCAAAACACAAATAAACGAAAAAGAAAGAAAACAATTGTAATAAAATGCAATTATTATGCGCAGAAATTGTCCACGGTCAACTTAATTTTGCCCGGTAATGGGCACCGGGTGGCACCTGATGTACTTCAGACCCTGTCCGATAACGCGCAGGTTGAAAATATCGCCGCACGATGACCGAATAGCGTTCCACAGCCGGCCATGCCAGGAGAGCGGTTCCTCAAAGGGGATAAAGGGGATATAGCTGCGCCGAATAGTAGAACACTTAAAAGGAACTTAGCCCGGATTGTGTGATCTGATCAATCGCCAAGCATCACAACCCCCCAACCGGACTGAGCGATGCCGGTCATAGCACCAATTCCCCGTAACGAACGACGCCTGATGCAGTAAGCAATCCATAAAACGCACGATAAAAATTATGCCAGCAGGCTGAATGCCATGTTGATGCTGCACCGGGGTGTCTGTATCAGCGACGTTGCCAGAACACTCTGCTGTGCCCGTTCATCCGTCGGGCGCTGGATTAACTGGTTTACCCTGTATGGCACGAAAGGGTTAATATCACTGCGTCCGGTCGGTAAACGCCGGTGGCAATTTGAGCACATTTGTGTACTACTGGTACAGCTTGTCAGCTGTTTATTTTCTTTCAGGCTTTGTTTCAGCGCCGCTTTATTATTAGGATTTTCAGTCTGCATAATATACTGTTTCCACTGAATAACCTGCTCAGAATAAAGTCCTTTTTTACGGCAGTATTCTGCAATTTTTTCCTCACTCAGTGTGGCTGTTTCGACTATCACAGCAAAGCGCGCTTCTGCTGACCACTGGTCTGTTGTTTTCTCTGCACCGGGCACCGGTTTCCCCCACCGATTTAGCCTGATTACGCCAGTTATACAGGGTAGCTTCGGATATTCCGTCCATCTGTGTAACGGCTGCCACTGTCATATTGTAAGGCGGTAACAGTTTTTCCAGTGTTGCGACCCCATGCTCCGGAGAAATATATTTTATGTATCACTCCATGCCCTCAGATTGATTTTTCAGGGGTGTGCAACTCGATTACTAAATAAATGTTTCCCCTCGTTTTTTTCAATCAATGTAATATAAATATATTTTTTGCACTTTATTTTTAATACCCCACCTCCTTTTCAAACCCCATGAAAATAAAAAGGGATAATAAAAATCAACTACACTTTACACTTCATTTATTTTTATATCATTAATTATATTTCTCATGAAAATATACTGTATAAAATCGACGAAACTGTAATCAGACCAATAGTAAACAAGAACTTATTACTTATCTTATTTCTGAATTGTTCAAGTTTTTTAATCCTGCTAATTGTATAAACAGGAAGAATCAGGGCAATAAGCGCGCCGATTGGACCGCTGAATACTTCCATAATTCCCAGAATACTTGGATTCGTGTAAGCGATGAACCAACATGTAAGGATCATGAATATAAAAATTACGTTATCCGTTGTCTTTTTCTTCAGCGTATTTTTGAATAACCCCACATCTGAATTAATCATGACACTAAGGATTTCATGCGTCCCAATATAATGTCCTAAAAATGACTTCATAATTGCAAAGAATGCAATTATTGGCGCCATCCATGCCATTAATGGCGTATCAAAGTGGTTAGCCAGATACGACAATATAGAAATATTCTGTGCTTTTGCTTCAGCTAAAGCCGCAGGGTTAAGACTGAAAGAACAGCTGTATACAAAGAACAAAACAACTGAAACCATAAGAATATACCCGTAACGCTGTATTATACTGCACTTCAGATCAGCAATGCGATTGCCGTATAATTTTTGCTGACTCACAACCAAAGGTGAAATTATTGGATAATGGTTGAATGATAAAACCAACACCGGGAAAATCATCCAGAGAACCATTAACATAGATTTATTTCCCATCCCCCCCGCATTATACGTGAAGAGTGCTACATTCCAATGCGGAATAAGCCATACTGACATAAAGATCAATGAGGCTATAAACGGGTAGACTAACATACTCATAACTTTCACTGTCAGCGCCTGACCGAATCTCACTATAAAAAGCAAAACTAAAATAAGCGACAAAGACAATAATGCTCGATTTGGAGCGGGTAACCGCAACTGATTAATGATGAAGCTTTCTGTCGTATTCGTTACAGCAACAGAGTACATCAGTAATATGCTATAAACTGAGAGGAAGTATACAAGATTGAAAAATTTACTCGCGGCATCACCAAAATATTCCTGCATAGCACCAGATATACCTTTCTCCGCGACACCAGACCTGAGTATCAAGCGAGCAAAAGCACGGTGAGAGAAATATGTAATCGGGAAGGCAAGCACAGTAATAATTAACAACGGAACGATACCACCAACACCCGCATTGATCGGCAAGAATAAAACACCTGCACCTATTGCCGTCCCAAAGAGACATAGCATCCAGGTCGTATCATTAGCATTCCACTTATTTATATTAACACTATCTTCAGATATAAGTGTTTCTGGGATCATAGAGACCTCGTATTATAGGTGACAACATTCACTATGCCACTACAGATGTTATAGTTGCAAAATAGGAAATTAGCGCTTTGGTAAAGAGTAATAAATAACAGCCATTATTATTTTAATTTAATGACCAGGCACCTTCCCAGACAATTTTACGGTAACGGTCTGGATTTGTATCACCTTCAGTACTGAAAACTAATATCACTGACGAATCGGTAATATTGAGCTTCTGCTTTGCGTCCTTGATTGCAAATTCATCGGAGGAACACAATGTATATAGAGCACCGATACCTATCGCTCCAGACTCACCACTGATTACTTTTGAGTCTCCAGATAATGGATTGCCCAGGATACGCATTCCGGTAGCTGACACATTGTCCGAAACACTGATAAACGCATCTCCACAGTCACGCAAGATATCCCATGTAACAGGATTCACTTCCCCGCATGCCAGACCAGCCATGATTGAGTTTAATGAACCATTCACAGCAACACGAACGCCGCTTCCTGCAAAAACAGATTTGAAAAGGCAATTTGCTGCTTCAGGCTCAGTAATCACCGACCTGAAATGGCCCGGACCGTATGCATCAATGAAATATCCCAACACGCCTCCAGCCATAGCACCCACTCCGGCCTGAAGAAATATATGCGTCGGTTTTTCCAGTCCGTAGTCTTCGATCTGCTGTTTGGCTTCAGCAGCCATGGTCATATAACCTTGTGAAATCCAGGTTGGAATTTCTTCGTAACCATCCCACGCAGTGTCTTGTACAAGTATCCAGCTATTTTCTTCGGCCATTCTTGAGGCCAGGCGTACGGTATCGTCATAATTACAGTCCGTTACCACACATTCAGCACCAAGATTTTGAATGCGTTTTACACTCGATTGCGCAGCTCCTTTAGGCATGTATACAACAGCCTTTTGGCCCATTTCGCGCGAGGCCCAAGCGACACCGGTACCATGGTTCCCTGCAGTAGCCGTGGTGAACGTCACTGGTTTTTCCAAAAGGTCTGCCACACGTGAAAAGTTAATTTCACTGATAGTCAGTCCAAGTTTGTTGGCCAGCACTTTCCCCAGAGCATAGGATCCGCCCAATACTTTGAACGCATTCAGGCCAAAGCGATAAGATTCATCTTTGACATAAATGGATTTCACGCCCAGATTTTTGGCGAGGGCATCAAGCGAGACTAATGGCGTCTCTTTATAGCCTGGGATTTGCTGATGGAAGAGATGCGTTTCTTCAGCTTGCTGCTCAGTAAAGAGACTACTTTTCTTACCCGTCATTAATTCGTTGAGTTTTAGATCGAACATATAAACCTGCTTAAGTAACTTTACTAAGGGGATCAGGCAAGGCGATAAGCCACTGCTTCAATCTCAACTTTTGCATCTTTTGGAAGACGCGCAGCTTCGGTACCGAAAAACTCGGTATAGGTTTCATTTAATGCGGCAAAGTCATTCATATCAGCCAGGAAACAAGTCGTTTTGGGCACGGTTTCAAGTGACGCACCACCCTGCTCTAAAACTGCTTTTACATTGAACATTGATTGGCGAGTTTGTTCTTTAATCCCCCCCTCTGGAAAGGCCATTATTGTCGGATCCAGAGGAAGCTGACCAGAAGTGAAGACTAAGCGGTCAAAAGAAAATCCCTGTGAATATGGACCTATTGCACCAGGTGCTTTGCTGGTTTCAATAATTTTCTTCACAAGACTACTCCTTTTCGTTTAATGCTGATTTAAATTCACGCAGATATTTATAAATGGCATGTCGGGAGATACCGATTTTTTCGGCCACCATGCCTGCTGATTCTTTAAGTTCAAAAATGCCATTTTCAAAAAGTTGAAAAACAATAGCTTTGTTTCGATATTTCTGGCTGATACTGGTATCTGATTCAACCTCAAACATTACGCGTTTTGTTGCTTCATCAATGACTTCAGATGAGTTTGCACTGAAATGTTCATTAACAAGCGAAAGCGGAGAACTGTCAGGCATTAATGTGCGAATTAATTCAGGGAAAGGAACTGAGAGATTTATATTTACGCAGAATAAACCAATCGGTTTCTCATTCTCTCCTGCAACAACACATGTCGTAGACTTGAGTAGCTGCCCCTGTTTGTTCCTGGTGAAATAGCTGCGAGAATTCACCTCACCGGTTTGCAAAAACTGACGCAACATTTTCAGGCCCATATCCGTAATTGGAGACCCTATAGTTCTTCCGGTATGGTGCCCATTGACAATCTTCACAACACTTACGTCCAAATCCTCAAAGGAATGCAACACAACTTCGGAATGAGGCCCAACTAAATCGGCAACCATTTCAGCAAGACGGTAGTAAGACCGCATGAACTCTCGATCACGTTCATTAAAGTTAACTTTGAAGTCTGAGAGTTCGTCGGTTCCGTGATTAATCTGCATATCATGCCCACCTGGTGGCTTTTCGCGTTAACAGTAGAATCCGCACTTGACCTACCAAAGTCAACATACGAAAACCGTATGGATATATGACACGCCTCACAATAATACTTATTTTTATTTTACTATCATTGACTTACAACAAAACAAAGGTTTGTATTTTTAATTTTATGGATCACATTTGTTAACTTAAACCATATTCTGGAGTTGCGATTTCCGTTCACTTAAGTTGATATTATCGGCAAACAGGTGTTTGAGAAATCAGCCCAACAGTTGTAACTGAGCTTTCCGGAGATAAAGTATGAGTGACCATATTTCAGATATTGAATTAGACGGTGCATTGATGCTGGAGCAGATACTTCAGTTGGGTTCAATTGATGCCGCTCATGTGAAGAAAGGCCGAACACGAGCTACCCTTACTGACAGCGACAATCAGAGACGTGACCGACTCATATGGTGGATGCGGGAGCTGAACCTTGATATCAAAATAGGCAAAGTTGGAAATATCTTTGGCACACTTCCCGCAACTGATGGCCTGCAAGAGGTGCTGGATACCGTTGGCATTGATGGCACAAGACTGGGTGATGAGTTAATTCGTATAGGTTACGACGGTGAAATGGAACCTGGCGGCATTGAACCGCATGAATATATTGAGCCTCATATCGAGCAAGGTCCAATTCTCGAAGCCGAAGGCATTCAGACTGGTGCTGTAGAGAATCTACAGGGTATTTCATGGCAGGAGATTGAGGTCACCGGCACCGCTAATCACGCAGGCAAAACGCCTACACATTTACGCCATGATGCGGGATATGCAGCTGCTTCGGTAATTACTTATCTGCGAAATTTGGCTAAGGAAAGCAAGACGCTATCCACTGTCGGTTCATTGCAGATTGAACCCAATACGATGAATGCCATACCCGGAAAAGCAAGGTTTAAAGTCGATTTACGAAATCCTGACGAAGCTCAGCTCAAGCTGGCAGAAAATCAGTTAAGCGCTTTTCTGAGCTCATTCAAAGAGACCGAGGATGTTGAAATCACAACTAAACAGCTTGTCAGATTTCAGCCGGTTACGTTTGCAGCTGACATCGTCAAACAAGGCAAATCTTTAGCTGCCCGCATGAAGTTCAGTTGTCGCAGAATAACCTCAGGCGCAGGGCATGACGTTCAGGTGATTGCACGTACCGCTCCTTCCGCCATGATTTTTGTCCCTGGTAAAAATGGAATTAGCCACAATACGGCTGAATTTACCTCGGAGACTGGACTTATTCATGGCGCGAGTTTGCTGCGTGATGTTGTGCAACAGTGCCTGAAATAAACTCAGCAACCATTAATTACGCTACGCTCCAATTGATACACCCAGTACAGGAAAAAAAGCAATGAGAACCGACTTTCATAATCAGCTTGTTGAATGGCGCCAGTATCTCCATACCGTCCCGGAAACAGGATTTGACTTGAGTATTACACCTGACTTCGTTGCAGCACGCCTGCAAGAGATGGGTATTGAAGTTCATCGTAATATTGGTAAGACGGGTCTCGTGGGTATTATCCGTAAAGGAAATGGCGGCCGCACGATTGGCCTGCGCGCCGACATGGACGCATTACCTATTAAAGAAATTACTGGTCTGCCTTACGTCTCTACTCACGCAGGAAAAATGCATGCCTGTGGGCATGATGGCCACACTTCTACTCTCCTCGGTGCAGCAAAGTTACTGAAAGAAGAGTATGAATTTAATGGCACAGTCATTCTGATTTTCCAGCCGGATGAAGAAAACGGTAAAGGTGCTCGCGCAATGATCGCCGATGGCCTCTTTGATCGTTTCCCAATGGATGAGATTTACGGTCAGCACAATATGCCCGGCATGCCTGTTGGAAAATTCGGCACCCGTGCCGGTGGTGTAATGGGCAGCGAAGACAATTTCATCATTCGTATTAAAGGTCGTGGAGGCCATGCAGCCCGACCACATATGGGCCGCGACCCTCTGGTAACTGCTGCACAAATTATCACCGCACTCCAAACGATTGTATCACGCAATCTTGACCCATGTGAATCTGCCGTTGTTTCATGTACTGAAATTCACACGGACGGTGTTCGCAACACCATACCAAGTAATGTTGAAATCAAAGGTGATACCCGTTCTTACTCACCAGCAGTCCAGGAACTGTTGATGACGCGCATGCGCGCAATTGTGACATCAATTTGCGAAATGAATGATTCAGAAGGCGAATTGATTTACACGCACGAGTTCTCACCAACCGTCAACTGGGAAGAGCAGAAGGATTATGCTGTAGCTGCAGCTCAAAAAGTTTTTGGGGAAGAGAACGTTGACGGCAATATTCCTCCAATGATGGTTTCTGAGGACTTTGGCGCATTCATTGAAAATGTCCCTGGCTGTTTTGTTTTCATCGGCAATGGTGTAGAAGAACAAGGTAAAGGATTCTTACCGCTTCATAACGCTGGCTATGATTTCAACGATGATATTCTTGAAACAGGCGCTCGTTACTTTGCTGAGATCGCCAGCAGCAGATTGAAATAATTCGGTTCATGCGGGTGATACTTTCCCCCGCATTTTTCAACCCTATTCCCCCTCAGTTCAACCCATCAATGCGTATTCCCTAAACCTATTAACCTGGCCCCGAATATGAGCCAGACACAATCAGGAATAACCGGATTCTGTGTGGCTGCGTATTCTGGCAACCGACAGATTTTTCGGCGAATTCGGAGGTGTCATCCAGCCCAGTATAGAATGGGTACGACTCTGGTTATAGTGTATGCGCAAGGTCTCAATTTTGCACTGTGCATCCTCCAGAGGAACCAGTTCTCGTTCAGGCACTCCTGGCGCAACCGGCCATTGAAGGACTCCATTGTAGCATTGTCCATCGGGGTTCCCGGGCGTGAGAAGTCAATCCTGATACCCATTTATACCCGCCTGTCCAGCATTTCTGCCATTTCTGATGCACGAAGATTCTGCCCCACGCAAATCCCCGGGCATTCGCGGGTGTAAAGGTCGATAACCGTGAGCAGCCGCAGTCTTCGTCCGTTATACAGCGCATCAGAAACAAAATCCATGCCCAGACGTGATGCGGATACAGGCCTGAGGGTGCGGTTGTCGGGCGCTATGCGGTATTTATTACGGCGTGGTCGTTTGAGGCGCAGAGATAGCCGGGATCAGCCCAGATAACGGGCATAAAAATGTTGAACAGGCCGCTGCATATGGCCAAAAAATTACCATCGTTCCCGTTGTCGGAGCACAGAAGTCAGCAAAATAATATTATGACCATGCCGAAAAAAACAAAAAACCGCCTTGCGGCGGTTAAACGACATTGCACATAAGTGCTTATTTTTGTTCATTTTGAATCAGTGGTGCCCGGGGCGGGACTTGAACCCGCACAGCCATACAGCCGAGGGATTTTAAATCCCTTGTGTCTACCGATTTCACCACCCGGGCAAATCTGGAGGCGCGTCCCGGAGTCGAACCGAGGTAGGCGGATTTGCAATCCGCTGCATGGCCACTCTGCCAACGCGCCTTTTAACTCTTTAAATTACAACACGTTACTTTGCGCTATAATCTTTAATTCTTTTAATCTGAAATCAGATTCAGACTTAACTATTTGATTCCGAAGACTTAATGTCTTGTTGTCTCTGGAATGGCGGCTATTATGGACTTGTTCCCCATGCTTGGCAAGAGCAATACGCTTTTTTTTCTGAGAAAAACGTTTGAGTGACTGAAAATTCAGCGAACTGTTCAGAGAGCAAACACCTGAAAATGAAAGTGATTAAATTACCCGCGCTCACTGCCGGTTCAGTGAACAATCCCCCCGCGTTCAGGAATCACTTTTATTCCGACACTACCGCGTGCCGGTACGCGCCTTCGCGTTACACTGCCTGTCAGGCGGTCTGTCGTGATACTGTATAAACCAACCCTGCCAGTCCCGACCGTAATCACTGGCCGCCGATGCAGTCCTTAACAGCATCACCATCAGCGCAATATTCAGCCCGCAGACTATGATAACTCTCAACAGCTATGTTTTATTCTGCGGCCAAAAGGTACTGTCGCGGACAGGACTGGCCGATTGATAGCGGTACAAAAACTGAAAGGTAATGACAGAGAAGAGAAATTCAGGGGCAATTCCGGCTGCGGACAGCATCAGCGGCTAAAACGAAAACAGGACCTTTCGGTCCTGTTTTGGCATTTACCAGAAATTTATCGACTCTCTGGTATTATATAATCTGGAGCGGGAAACGAGACTCGAACTCGCGACCCCGACCTTGGCAAGGTCGTGCTCTACCAACTGAGCTATTCC
>NZ_JAERJN010000032.1:0-25488 GCF_018257595.1 Tatumella sp. JGM94
GGCGTATATTACGCTTTTCACCTCAGGAGTCAACCACTATTTCGTGATTTTTTCTCCGGACCGAATCGCTTCAGTCCTTGTCACGCCGCTGCGCATCGCGCTTTGCCGTGTCAGTGGATGCGCATTATAGGGAGTTAATTTTTTCTGGCAAGGGTTTATTTTAAATTAATTACTGACTGGTGAACTTTCACCCCGATCGGTGTATAAACCTGCACAGTGTGTCTGTTTAGTGGTCATTTACCGGTTTTATTCGCGGGGTTAAACACAATAACGACCAATACAGACAGGTTCAGGGAATGCGCAGCGTCTTATTTTGTATGCTGTTCTTTAAATATAACACCGGGTAAAAGCATCGCCGTAAGAGGGAAAACTCATATTTCCCCTGCCGGTATCAGTGAAAGAGCAATAATGGAGTTTCTGTTATGTCCGTTAATCCGTTACGTCAATACCAGGGATATTCACCACAAACCGGTGCAGACGTTATGATCGATCCCTCCAGCGTTGTGACAGGCAATGTCATTATTGGTGATGATGTCAGTATCTGGCCACTGGTTGTGATACGGGGTGATGTAAATAAGATAGCTATCGGTAAACGCAGTAATATTCAGGATGGCAGTGTTTTGCATGTCAGCCACTGTTCCATAAATAATCCGCAAGGTCACCCACTGATAATTGGCGATGATGTTACTGTCGGACATAAAGCTATGCTACATGGCTGCACTATCGGGAATCGGGTACTGGTCGGAATGGGTTCAATTTTGCTGGATGGTGCATATATAGAAGAAGATGTCATGATCGGGGCAGGGAGTCTGGTTCCGCCAGGCAAACGACTGGCAAGCGGCTACCTGTATCTGGGAAGCCCCGTAAAGCAAATTCGTCGTCTGACAGACGACGAAAAGCAGGGGCTGTTGTATTCCGCAGCAAACTACGTTAAATGGAAAAATAACTATCTGTCCGAAGATAACCAGAACCAGCCATAATCATCGTCAGTACCGGCGATTATCCGCGATTCCATATCATCTTCGATGTCCCAGCGATGCTGACGGAACAGTTTAAGTGGCTGACCTTCACCAAATCTATGGCGAAGGTCAGCAGCGGTGATAGCACAGTGAAGCTGCATCCCCTGATATAAAGCAGGAAAACATACGGCCTGTCTGACCTCATCCCACTCTTCACGGTCCGGGAATTGTAATGCCTGATTCATGGCTGTAATGCTTCTTTCACAGCGTCGATCACGGGTTTGATATCGGGCATGACACCGTGCCATAACATAAATGAATGTGCTGCCTGTGCCACCAGCATCCCTATCCCATCAGCACATACCCCCGCCCCTTGCTGTGCCGCAAGGCTCAGAAAAGGAGTATTACCCTGCTGGTAGAACATATCGTAACACTGCGTCGTGCTGCTGAAGACCGTGTCGGGAAGTCGGGGAACTTCGCCCTTTACCCCGCTGGATGTTGCATTAATAATCAGATCATAGCCGTGCTGCAGCGAGTTATGTTCACTGGCAATAATCGTTCCTGCATGACCGTAAGTTTCGACCAGCGTTTCTGCTCTGGAAAGAGTGCGGTTAGTTATAGTTATCCTGCAACCGAATGCAAGCAATGGCAGAATCACGCCCCTCGCCGCCCCGCCAGCGCCCACCAGCAGAATATGCGAGTCGGGAGTAATCATCTGTAATCGTTGCAGGTCGCTAAGCAAACCTATGCCATCGGTATTATCACCCAGCAGTTTTCCATCAGGCAGTTTCTTTAATGTATTAACCGCTTTTGATAATGCGGCACGTTCTGTCAGTTCGTCCGCCATGGCACAGGCTTCCTGCTTGAAAGGTAAAGTGACATTTGCTCCCTTCCCTCCCTCACTGAAAAAGACACTGGCTGTCGATACAAACTGATCAACAGGTGCACATATCCGTCCGTAGCTATGCGGGACTCCTGTCTGTGCGGCAAACAGCTGATGGATAAAAGGCGATTTACTGTGATTAACCGGATTTCCAAAAACAACAAAATCGTCCATGCGTTACCCCTGCCGGATAAGTTCACCGGTAATAACATTCCGGATTTCTGAAGGATTGTCACGCCCGCCGGTCACATCATTTAATACGGGGAAATCCGTACCAAACTGTTCCGCCACTTCCCGGACATTCCGGCAGGGTTCCTGACCGGATAAGTTCGCACTGGTAGAAACCAGTGGTTTACCAAAAGCCAGGCATAGCTGCTGCACACCGGGATGGTCACTGACCCTTACAGCCAGTGAATCAAAACGTCCTCTGAGCCAGCCCGGAGCTGTTGAAGGAACCACAAATGTCACCGGCCCCGGCCAGTGAGAAAACATTCGTTCTCGTTGTTCTGTCGTCAGTCGTTCATCACTTATATAAGGAAACAGTTGTTGATAGTTCGCGGCAATAAGGATCAATCCTTTTTCTGCAGGGCGTTTTTTTAACGCCAGCAAAGCCATTACCGCCTGCTCACTGTCCGGATCACATCCCAGACCGAATACTGCTTCGGTCGGGTAGGCGATAACCTCATTGTTATGTAATTGCTCAACACAATATTGCAAAGAATCTGAAACTGAATCAGTCGACATAATGGACGCTATTTTTCCTGGTTATCTTCGGCGACGGGCTTGCCGCACACTTTACTGGCACAAATTAAACGTACGCCTTTAGCTGTCTTCTTTTCTGTTAACAAAGGAAAATGACATGCAGGGCATTCTCCGGCGACCGGCCGGGTATTCACGACAAACTGGCAATCAGGGTAACGGCTACAGGCGTGGAAATATTTACCGTAACGGGAACGACGCTGAACCAGTTCACCCTGCTGGCACTGTGGACAGGAAATTCCGGTATCATCCGGCTGGTCGATAGTTTCGCTATGTGTGCAGTCCGGGTAATGGCTGCAGCAAATAAACATCCCGTAGCGTCCCTGACGCAGCGCTTTATCTGCGCCGCACTCAGGGCAAGGAATGCCTTCAAGAATTTTAATAACGTGACCATCACTCCGCGGTCCCAGCGGACGGATATAATCACATTCAGGATAAGCCGAACATCCGGTAAAAGGGCCGTGCTTACCAGAACGAATCACTAATTCAGCCCCGCAGACGGGGCAATTTTCCTGATGGTGCACAGCAAACAGTGCTGTTTTAGTCATAATTTCACTACACAGAAGATATTATCAGTGGAGAATACTGTCATTAGCATCGAAAAGTAACTCTTCCATTTGCTGATACGCATCTTCACATCCCGGAATATTAAACAATACCATCAGGACCACCCACTTCAGGTCATCAAGTTCAAATTCCCGGGTATCCAGAGCGGTTACCCGCTCAATAACCATTTCACGGGTTTCAAGATTCAGTACCCGGATCTGCTCCAGGAACAGCAAAAATCCGCGACAGTCTGCATCAAGCTTCTGACACTCTTCAGGTGTATAAATACGCATCGACAGCGGATCGCACGCCATCCGGATAGGCTCGACCAGCCCTTCCTGATAATCAGCCAGTTTCTCCAGCCAGCTCAGGGCATTGGCAATATCGTCCTGCTCAAAGCCCGCGTCAGTAAGATCATCCGTCAGCTTCCCCTGGTCAACCTGCGTGTCAGTCCCGGTATGAATATAAGTCTCAAACAAGTACATAAGTACGTCGAACATGGCATGCCCTCCTTAAACGGACATAGCCGCCGGGTACAGCTGCGATCCATCCTGCTAACTCCAGTTCTAATAACGCAGTGGCGATAACTGGCACAGGTTGGCCGGCACGTTCAGCGACGACGTCAACAGGTGTAACCTCATCATCTACGTTAGCCAACACACCAGCAAATGGCAATGGAACAGTGTCATACTCTGATGAATTTATTTGTTCAACCGCAGAAAACAGCAAAGAATGATAACCGGTTTGTAAATCTTCCAGCACATCATTCGGGTGGGTCACCAGTAACGCCCCCTGCTGGATAAGCCAGTGCGTTCCTTCGCTTTCAGGTTTAGCCAGCGCACCGGGCAAGGCATACAGGTTACGGTTTTGTTCTAACGCATAACGGGCCGTAATTAATGATCCACTTTTCAGCACAGCTTCTGTCACCAGCACCCCCAGGCTCAGGCCACTGATTATCCGGTTACGCCGGGGAAAGTTCCCGGGGTGTGGTGCTGCCGTCAGAGGAAATTCAGAAACTATTGCTCCGCCCTGCAGGATGATGTCACGGCTAAGCTGCCAGTGCTGGCGCGGATAGATATTCATTAACCCGCTGCCCAGCACTGCTACCGTTTTCCCGTCGGAGGCTAAAGCAGCACGATGGGCTATGCTGTCAACTCCCAGTGCGAGTCCGCTGGTCAGTGTCAGCCCGCTCAGAGATAAGGCCCGGGAAAAGCATTCAGTCCAGTGCTGACCGTATCTGGTACATTGCCGGCTGCCAACAATTGCCAGCTGAGGTGAAGAAAGTACTGCCGGATCGCCTTCGACAAACAGACACAACGGCCCTCCTGTTGTCTCTGCCAGTAAATGCGGATATCTGGTATCAGAAAAGCACACCAGATGATGATTTTCAGTATCAAGCCATTTTCGGGTCAGTGTAAGCCCGGTTTCACTGACACTAAAAAACTGCTGGCATTGTTGTGGTGTCAGAAGGAGTGACTGCAGAAAAGCTTCAGTTATTACCGGCTGATCTTCAAGCTGATAAATGACTGCCAGCCTGGCTGTATGCTTCAGGCCCCGGACCGCAGCAAGGCGTAACCATTTCTCTGTTCTATCCATCCGGCGATCCCTCTGACAGACGCTTTATCCCTGCGGCAATACTGTCAATCACCTGATGAAACGTCTACAATATAAGGCAGTCAATTAAAATATCATGAATAAATATCCGGAAATTTATGTCAGTCTTACAGGTATTACATTTCCCTGACGAGCGACTCCGTACAGTTGCTGCGCCAGTAAAAGAAGTAAATAAAGATATTCAGCGCATTGTCGACGACATGTTCGAGACTATGTATGCCGAAGAAGGTATCGGTCTGGCTGCAACTCAGGTCGATATCCATCAGCGCATTATTGTGATTGATGTTTCCGAGAACCGGGAGCAACAGCTGGTACTGATAAACCCTGAATTACTGGAAAAAAGTGGCGAAACCGGAATTGAGGAAGGTTGTCTTTCCATTCCTGAACAACGCGCACTGGTACCCAGGGCTGAACGGGTGAAGATCCGTGCCCTGAACCGTGACGGTGAATCCTACGAGCTGGAAACCGATGGCCTGCTGGCAATCTGCATTCAGCATGAAATGGATCATCTGATGGGTAAATTATTTGTCGATTATCTGTCGCCGCTGAAACGTCAGCGTATCCGTCAGAAACTGGAAAAACTTGCCCGGCAAACGTCCAGGGCGTCCTGAAACCCGCATAAGGGGTGATTGTGTCCGATTCGTTAAAAATCATTTTTGCCGGCACACCTGATTTTGCAGCGCGTCATCTTGACGCGCTGTTTGCATCTGAACATCAGATCGTCGGTGTCTTTACTCAGCCAGACCGCCCTGCCGGCCGCGGTAAAAAGTTAGTTGCCAGCCCGGTGAAAGCCCTGGCGGAATCTCATCAGGTTCCCGTTTTCCAGCCAGCGTCCTTACGTCAGCAGGAAAATCAGCAATTAATCGCCGGCCTGGATGCCGACATCATGGTGGTTGTCGCGTATGGCTTGTTATTACCACAGGCGGTTCTCGATATGCCACGTCTGGGATGTATTAATGTTCACGGTTCATTACTGCCGCGCTGGCGTGGTGCTGCGCCTATCCAGCGTGCACTCTGGGCTGGAGATCAGCATACAGGTATAACCATCATGCAGATGGATATCGGCCTGGATACCGGTGACATGTTACTCAGGCTTAATTGCCCGATAACCCCGCAGGATACCAGTGCTTCGCTGTATGATTCGCTGGCACAACTGGGCCCGCAAGGGATGCTGCAAACCCTGCAACAGCTTGCCAACGGAACTGCTGTCGCGGAAAAGCAGGATGATTCCCTGGCAACCTATGCAAGTAAACTCAGTAAAGAAGAAGCCAGACTGGACTGGAATCTGTCCGCCAAACAGCTGGAAAGGTGTATCCGGGCCTTTAATCCCTGGCCGGTGAGTTACTTTATGGTTGATGAACAACCGGTCAAAGTATGGCTGGCCACGGTACTTCCCCATCAGGACGTACAGCCAGGGACAATCGTACAGTCTGACAAACAGGGTATACAAGTCGCCACTGCAGAAGGTGTACTGCAACTGGAAATCCTGCAGCCCGCGGGTAAAAAAGCGATGCCAGCCAAAGATCTGCTTAACTCACGTCAGGAATGGTTCACTTCTGGTACTGTCCTGGCCTGAGGACACGAAACCTGCCGGCAACGCCGGCCCGTTGAAGATATCTCATGAAAAAAACAACAAACCTGCGCAGTCTGGCAGCACGGCTGATTGAGCAGGTGGTCGATAAAGGCCAGTCACTGGGTACCATATTGCCTGCGGCACAAAAGGGGCTCAGTGATAAAGACAGTGCACTGTTACAGGAAATCTGTTTCGGTATCGCCCGGACGCTGCCACAGTTAGATGCCCTGATTGGTAAGCTAATGGAACGGCCAATGACCGGTAAACAACGGACGATACACTACCTGCTGATGGTCGGTATTTATCAGATGCTGTATACCCGTATCCCGCCCCATGCCATCCTCGCAGAAACCGTTGAAGGTGCTGTGGTTCTCAAAAGACAGAGCCTGAAAGGACTGATAAACGGGGTCTTACGTCAGTTTCAGCGCCGTCAGACAGAACTACTGGAAGAATTAACCGGACAAAGTGTCAATCTGCTGCATCCTTCATGGTTAATTAAACGGCTAAAAACCAGCTGGCCAGCACAATGGCAGCAGATTATCGATGCTAACAATCAGCGCCCGCCGATGTGGCTCAGAGTTAACCGCCAGCATCATTCACGTGATCAATGGCTGAAGTTACTGGCTGCGGAAGGAATGACTGGCTTTAGCGACGATTTATCTGTCGATGGCGTCCGGCTGGAAAAACCCGCAGCAGTACATCAGTTACCCGGATTTTCTGCAGGATGGGTGACGGTACAGGACTTATCAGCACAACGTTGTGCGCAATATCTGGCCCCGCAGGATAACGAAGATATCCTCGATCTGTGTGCAGCCCCGGGCGGTAAGACAACGCATATTCTCGAGATAGCGCCGGATGCCAGGGTTTTGGCTGTCGATGTTGATGAACAACGTTTGAGCCGCGTCACTGAAAATCTTGCACGGCTGCAAATGCAAGCCGAAGTAAAACAGGGGGACGGAAGAACCCCGGCAGACTGGTGCGGTGAACGTCAATTTGACCGTATTTTACTGGATGCCCCCTGCTCTGCTACCGGTGTTATTCGCCGTCACCCGGATATAAAGTGGCTGCGCCGCGACAGTGATATTGATGAGCTGGCGACATTACAGGCGCAAATACTGGACGCTGTATGGCCACACCTGAAAGCCGGCGGAACACTGGTTTATGCAACCTGCTCCGTACTGCCGCAGGAAAACCATTTACAGATAGCTGCCTTTCTGCAACGCCATCCTGAAGCACAGCCTGTTTCACTGCCGGGTGGTGATATTAATGGTTTACAGGTGTTCCCACAGCAGGATGGCGGTGATGGTTTTTTCTACGCTAAACTGATCAAAACCGCATAACCCATAAGAGTGAAACGACGATGAAAATTATTATCCTTGGCGCCGGGCAGGTCGGCGGAACACTGGCAGAAAATCTGGTGGGGGAAAATAACGATATCACTGTTGTGGATACTGACCCGGGAAGACTGCGCCAGCTGCAGGATAAATTCGATTTACGTGTAGTCACTGGCCAGGCATCCCATCCCAGGGTCTTACGGGAGGCAGGGGCTGAAGATGCAGATATGCTGGTTGCCGTAACCAGTTCAGATGAAACCAATATGGTCGCCTGCCAGATAGCGTATTCATTATTTAATACTCCCAACCGGATCGCGCGGATCCGGGCGGCGGAATATCTGCGTGATAATGATAAATTATTTATCCCTGAGGCGATCCCTATTGATCATCTTATTTCTCCTGAGCAATTGGTGATCGATAGCATATACCGCCTGATCCAATATCCGGGCGCACTGCAGGTGGTTAACTTCGCTGAAGGCAAAGTCAGCCTTGCGGTAGTCAAAGCCTATTACGGCGGACCACTGATTGGCAATCCGCTATCAGTGATGCGGGAACATATGCCACATATCGAAAGCCGGGTTGCTGCTATTTTTCGCCAGGATCGGCCTATCCGTCCTCAGGGTTCAACTATCATTGAAGCGGGTGATGAAGTGTTCTTCATTACGGCCAATCAGCATATCCGTGCAGTGATGAGTGAAATGCAGCGGCTGGAAAAACCTTATAAACGGATCATGCTGGTCGGTGGCGGTAATATCGGCTTCGGGCTGGCACAGCAACTGGAAAAACAATACAGCGTTAAGCTGATTGAACGAAATGCTGAACGTGCGGCAGAACTGGCTGAACTGCTGAATGATACTATCGTCTTCTATGGTGATGCATCGGACCAGGAGTTACTCGCAGAAGAACATATCGATCAGATCGATCTGTTTATTGCGGTCACCAATGATGATGAAGCTAATATCATGTCCGCCATGCTGGCTAAAAAAATGGGTGCCAAAAAAGCCATGGTTCTGATCCAGCGACGTGCTTACGTCGACCTGGTGCAGGGAAGCGTCATTGATATTGCGATTTCTCCGCAACAAGCCACTATCTCTGCACTGCTCGGGCATGTCCGGAAAGCAGATATTGTCGGCGTTTCTTCCCTGCGGCGTGGTATTGCTGAAGCCATCGAAGCTATCGCACATGGTGATGAAACTACCTCACGGGTCGTTGGCCGTATGATCAGTGAGATAAAATTGCCACCGGCGACCATTATCGGCGCCGTAGTCCGTGGTGAGGAAGTAATGATAGCGAATGATAATGTCCGTATCGAACAAGGTGACCATGTCATTATGTTCCTGACTGACAAAAAATTTGTGCCTGATGTCGAGAAACTATTCCAGCCGAGTCCGTTTTTTCTCTAACCAGAATATCAGCCAGCAGCCGCCAGCTGCTGGCCGTATCTTCGGGGATGCAGATAACCAGGATACGGATGTGATGTCACCGCAAGGAAGCCCGGCCAGCAACACGTCAGATCATCAAGCTGCGTAAAAGAGTTTTATGGCAAATATGGAAAAATAAGCACTAATTAACTAATATCATAGTTAACGTAAACAGAACTACTTAGTTTTAGATCAGGGGATAATATGAGTTTTTTCAAAGAATTTCGCGATTTTGCCATGCGTGGAAATGTTGTTGACCTTGCTGTCGGTGTCATCATCGGTGCAGCCTTCGGTAAAATTGTCTCTTCACTGGTCGCGAATATTATTATGCCGCCATTGGGGCTGCTGATTGGCGGAGTCGATTTCAGTCAATTCAAGTGGGTACTGAAAGCCGCCGATGGTACGACGCCAGCGGTTGTCATGGGATATGGTGTTTTTCTGCAATCTGTTTTTGATTTTGTGATTGTTGCGTTTGCGATTTTTATCGCGATAAAAATGATGAACAAACTGTATAAAAAAGCAGAACCTGCAGCAAAAGGACCGAGTGCTGAACAAGTCTTGCTGACAGAAATCCGTGATTTATTAAAAGAAAAAAAATAATTACCGGCTAAAAGTAAGCCGTTATATCAATGATATAGCGGCTTTTTTTTATTAAAAAAAAGAGAGTAATGAAAAATATTTTTTTCATTACTCTCTCCGCACTGACGGTTATCCCTGGTTTTACGCCGGTAACTTCCTTTTCCTTTTTTATTGTTCTCTCTTCTCTGCCTGAACAGAGGATCATAAAGCAATGCCTGCAGTGCATTATCAGCAATAACACCTTTGCGATGTCGATAGGTACTCATATCTTTTCCTTTATTCAGTTTTGCCCTTTAAATTCCGGATAATAGTATCGCCATAGTGACGATCATAAAGAAATTCTGTGCTCAGACCTGCCTGATGTAGTTTCAACTCCAGCAGACGCAGCTGTTTATGATATTCAGCGGCCTGATGATCATCAGGATCCAGGTGTTGCAAAAGATCTGCCAGTTCAAGAGCTTCGCGCCTTGCTTCCAGATCAGGAGGCAGATAACCCGAATTCTTTAATAACCGGTAAGCGGTACGTAATTCCTGAGGAATCTGGCTGTCATCATCAAGCTGAAGTGGTTTACCTTCGCCGCTAAGCCCGGAAAGCTCCCCCTTATTCAGTGCTGCCTGAATATGCCGTTCCGCCAGTTGGTCAATCAGCCACATGAAACATCTCCCGTGTCGTCTCTGATATCACAGTTTTGCACTTCACTTTTGTTCAGACAATAAAAAACCCGCCGTAGCGGGTCTTTTAATTTCTGCAAATTACTCTGCAGTTGCTTCTGCCTGAACTTCCGGACGATCAATCAGCTCGATGTATGCCATCGGAGCGTTGTCTCCAGCGCGGAAGCCACACTTCAGAATACGAGTGTAACCACCTGCACGGCTCGCGAAACGCGGGCCCAGTTCATTAAACAGTTTTGCAACGATCTCGTTATCACGAGTACGTGCGAATGCCAGACGACGATTAGCTACGTTGTCGGTCTTGGCAAGAGTAATCAGCGGCTCAACTACACGACGCAGCTCTTTGGCTTTCGGCAGAGTCGTCTTGATGATCTCATGACGAACCAATGAACCAGCCATGTTACGGAACATAGCCTGGCGATGGCTGCTGTTACGGTTCAGTTGACGACCACTCTTACGATGGCGCATGACCTTATCCTTCTCAGTGAAACCTTAACCTGTGATCCGGTTACTCATCAGCAATGCTTGCCGGTGGCCAGTTTTCCAGGCGCATGCCCAGTGACAGTCCACGCGAAGCCAGCACGTCTTTGATCTCGGTAAGAGATTTTTTCCCAAGGTTAGGCGTCTTAAGAAGCTCAACCTCAGTACGTTGTACCAGATCACCGATGTAGTGGATAGCTTCTGCCTTAAGGCAGTTAGCAGAGCGGACAGTCAATTCCAGATCGTCAACAGGGCGCAGCAAGATCGGATCGAATTCTGGTTTCTCTTCTTTAACTTCTGGCTGACGTACATCACGTAAGTCAACAAAAGCGTCCAGTTGTTCTGCCAGGATGGTTGCCGCACGACGAATCGCCTCTTCAGGATCGATTGTGCCGTTGGTTTCCATTTCGATGACCAGCTTGTCCAGGTCGGTACGTTGCTCAACACGAGCTGCTTCAACATTGTAGGCAATACGATCTACAGGGCTGTAGCAAGCATCGACTAATAAACGACCAATCGGGCGCTCATCTTCTTCCGAATGAATTCGGGCAGAAGCCGGCACATAACCACGACCACGCTGAATTTTGATACGCATACTAACAGAAGCGTTTTCATCAGTCAGGTGGCAAATTACATGCTGTGGCTTGACGATTTCGACATCACCATCATGGGTGATATCGGCTGCAGTCACAGGGCCAATGCCAGATTTATTCAGGGTCAGAATGACTTCATCTTTACCCTGAACTCTCACCGCCAGCCCTTTCAGGTTGAGCAGGATTTCCAGGATATCTTCCTGTACTCCCTCTTTGGTGCTGTACTCATGAAGTACACCATCAATTTCAACCTCGGTCACCGCGCAACCCGGCATGGAAGAAAGCAGAATACGGCGCAGTGCATTACCCAGAGTATGGCCAAAGCCACGCTCTAAAGGCTCAAGGGTCACCTTGGCGTGCGTCGAACTCACTTGCTCGATATCTACCAGGCGCGGTTTTAGAAACTCTGTCACAGAACCCTGCATTGTGTCCTCTCTTTGGTACTCAAGCTTTATTTAGAGTAAAGCTCGATGATCAGGTGCTCGTTAATGTCCGCAGACAGATCTGTACGTTCAGGCTGACGCTTGAACACACCTTCCATCTTCGCTGCATCAACTTCAAGCCAGGTTGGCTTTTCACGCTGTTCAGCCAGCTCCAGAGCGGCTTTCACGCGAGATTGCTTTTTGGCTTTCTCACGGATGCTGACAACATCATTCGGAGAAACCTGATAAGAAGCGATGTTAACAACGCGGCCATTTACCATAACAGCTTTATGGCTAACCAGCTGACGTGCTTCAGCACGAGTGGCACCAAAGCCCATACGATAAACTACGTTATCCAGACGGCCTTCCAGCAGAACCAGCAGGTTTTCACCTGTGTTGCCTTTCAGACGAGCTGCTTCTTTATAATAGTTACGGAATTGACGCTCCAGAACACCGTAGATACGACGAACTTTCTGCTTCTCACGTAACTGACCGCCGTAATCAGACAGACGCGGTTTACGCGCACCATGCTGACCAGGGGCTTGTTCAATCTTACACTTGGTATCGATCGCGCGAACACCAGACTTAAGGAATAAGTCAGTGCCCTCACGACGGCTCAGCTTGAGCTTAGGACCCAAATATCTTGCCATTTTCTTTCTCCAACTTACCTAAAAAACGGGGCGTTATACGCGACGTTTTTTCGGCGGACGACAACCGTTGTGAGGGATCGGAGTCACATCAGTAATATTAGTGATGCGGAAACCAGCGGCGTTCAGAGCACGAATAGTTGATTCGCGACCCGGACCCGGACCCTTAACCATAACTTCCAGATTCTTAATACCGTAATCTTTCACAGCTTCTGCGCAGCGCTCTGCAGCAACCTGAGCAGCGAACGGCGTAGATTTACGAGAACCACGGAAACCGGAACCACCGGCAGTTGCCCAACCCAGTGCGTTACCCTGACGATCAGTAATGGTAACGATGGTGTTGTTAAAAGACGCATGGACATGAGCCACGCCATCTGAGACTTGTTTTCTTACACGCTTACGTGCACGAACTGGTGCCTTTGCCATTATTTACCCACCCCGATTATTTCTTGATCGGTTTGCGCGGACCCTTACGGGTACGTGCATTGGTCTTGGTACGCTGACCGCGAACCGGAAGACCACGACGATGACGCAAACCACGGTAGCAACCAAGGTCCATAAGACGCTTGATGCTCAGGGTAACTTCACGACGCAGATCACCTTCAACAACGAATTTGCCAACTGCTTCACGCAGTTGTTCAATCTGTTCTTCAGACAGCTCACTGATCTTAACATCTTCAGCAATACCCGTAGAGGCACAAATCGCCTTAGAACGGGTTTTACCGATACCGAAGATCGCAGTTAATGCGATAACGGTGTGTTTATGATCAGGAATGTTAATGCCTGCTATACGGGCCACTATGCACTCCTATTACTTATTAACTGCGTTCCATTCCGAAAAGCCCGTTTTCAGGATACTCAAATGGGAACGCATTAACATACAAAAGATTGGCTGGCTAATCTAGCCAGCTCAACCCGACTTTGCAAGAAAAATATGCGAAAAAATCAGCCCTGGCGCTGTTTATGCTTAGGCTCGGCACTGCAAATCACACGTACAACACCGTCGCGACGGATGATTTTGCAGTTACGACATAATTTCTTGACGGAAGCACGAACTTTCATTTTTACTCTCCGTAACTTCTCAAGCTCCTGAATTAACGGCCTTGGCCTTTCAGGTTTGCTTTCTTCAATGCAGACTCATACTGACTCGACATCATCAGAGTTTGCACTTGAGCCATAAAGTCCATGATGACGACAACTACAATCAGCAGTGAAGTACCGCCGAAGTAGAAGGGGACATTCATCGCCTCACGCATGAACTCCGGGATCAGACAGATAAAAGTAATATACAAAGCGCCAACCAGAGTTAAACGCGTCATTACCTTATCGATATACCTGGCCGTTTGCTCTCCCGGACGAATTCCCGGTACGAATGCACCAGACTTCTTCAGGTTATCTGCTGTTTCACGTGGGTTGAAAACCAACGCCGTGTAGAAGAAACAGAAGAAGATGATTGCAGTCGCATAGAGTAGCACATAAAGCGGCTGACCTGGCTGTAAATACATCGAAATAGTTGTCAGCCAGTTCCAACCGGTACCGCCCCCGAACCAGGACGCAATTGTCGCCGGAAACAGGATGATGCTGGAAGCAAAAATAGCCGGAATAACGCCTGCCATATTTACTTTCAACGGTAAATGTGTGCTCTGTGCAGCGTATACACGACGACCTTGTTGACGTTTAGCGTAGTTTACCACAATGCGGCGTTGACCACGTTCAACGAAAATAACAAAGAAAGTCACTGCAAATACAAGAACTGCAACCAACAGCAACAGGAGGAAGTTCAGGTCACCTTGCCGCGCTTGCTCGATAGTGTGGCCTACGGCCTGCGGTAAACCCGCAACAATACCGGCAAAAATAATGATCGAAATACCGTTACCGATACCTCGTTCAGTAATCTGCTCACCCAGCCACATCAGGAACATTGTCCCGGTCACCAGGCTCACAACAGCAGTAAAGTAGAATGCAAAGCCCGGATTCATCACCAGGCCTTGCATACCAGGCATATTCGGCAGACCGGTGGCAATGCCCACGGCCTGGAATATTGCCAACACTAACGTACCGTAGCGGGTATACTGGCTTATCTTACGACGTCCAGCCTCCCCTTCTTTCTTTATTTCCGCTAACGCCGGATGAACCACCGTCAGCAGCTGGATAATAATCGATGCCGAAATATACGGCATAATACCCAGAGCAAAGATCGAAGCACGGCTCAGAGCACCACCAGAGAACATGTTAAACATTTCAATGATGGTGCCACGCTGTTGTTCAAGCAGTTTGGCAAGGACTGTGGCATCAATACCAGGGATTGGAATAAAAGAGCCAATACGGAAGACAATCAGTGCACCTATTACAAACAGAAGTCTGCGCTTTAGTTCACCGATACCGCCCTTGGCACTTTGAAAATCTAATCCTGGTTGTTTAGCCATCAGCTCACTTATTCCTCAATTTTACCGCCAGCAGCTTCGATTGCGGCACGAGCACCTTTGGTGACACGCAGACCACGAACCGTTACCGGAGCAGAAACTTCGCCAGACAGGATAACTTTCGCGAATTCAATCTGAATTCCGATAATGTTAGCTGCTTTCAGCGTGTTCAGGTCAACAATACCGCCTTCTACTTTCGCCAGGTCAGACAGACGAACTTCGGCTGTAACCATTGCTTTGCGAGAAGTAAAGCCAAATTTTGGCAGACGACGGTATAAAGGCATCTGGCCACCCTCGAAACCGCGACGTACGCCACCACCAGAACGTGAGTTCTGACCTTTGTGACCACGACCACCGGTTTTTCCGAGACCGGAACCAATACCACGACCCAAACGTTTGGAAGCGTGCTTAGACCCTTCGGCCGGAGACAGAGTATTTAAACGCATCTCTTACTCCTCCACTTTAACCATGTAGGAAACCGCGTTAACCATACCGCGAACCGCAGGAGTATCCTCACGTTCTACAGTATGACCAATGCGACGCAGACCCAGGCCAAGCAGTGTTGCCTTATGTTTAGGCAGACGACCGATTGCACTACGGGTTTGAGTAATCTTAATAGTCTTTGCCATGATAATTACCCCAGAATTTCTTCGACGGTTTTACCACGCTTAGCAGCGACCATCTCAGGAGAATTCATATTGCTCAGGCCATCAATAGTTGCACGAACCACGTTGATCGGGTTAGTAGAACCATAGGTTTTAGCCAGAACGTTATGAATCCCGGCGACTTCCAGAACCGCACGCATTGCACCACCGGCAATGATACCCGTACCTTCTGAAGCCGGCTGCATGAATACGCGAGAACCTGTGTGAACACCTTTAACCGGGTGTTGCAGGGTACCGTTATTCAGCGCGACATTTACCATGTTGCGACGGGCTTTTTCCATCGCTTTCTGGATAGCTGCTGGAACTTCACGCGCTTTACCGTAACCAAAACCAACGCGACCATTACCATCACCAACAACAGTCAGAGCTGTGAAGGAGAAGATACGACCACCTTTAACGGTTTTAG
This sequence comes from Tatumella sp. JGM94, assembly GCF_018257595.1. Taxonomy (NCBI): domain Bacteria; kingdom Pseudomonadati; phylum Pseudomonadota; class Gammaproteobacteria; order Enterobacterales; family Erwiniaceae; genus Tatumella; species Tatumella sp. JGM94. The sequence continues at coordinate 15,977 of NZ_JAERJN010000032.1, forward strand.
ATACACGGTTAACCGCGATCAGTTTTTCCTGCAGTTCGCCAGCTTGTTTCTCGATGTGTGACATCTTAGACCTCTACCTTAGAACTGAAGGCCAGCTTCACGGGCAGCATCTGCCAGTGCCTGGACACGACCATGATATTGGAAACCAGAACGGTCGAAAGAAACGGTAGTGATACCTTTCTCGACAGCACGTTCAGCGATAGCTTTACCAACAGCAATGGCAGCATCTTTGTTTCCAGTGTACTTCAGTTGTTCAGTGATAGCTTTTTCTACAGTAGAAGCAGCAACCAGAACTTCGGAACCGTTCGGAGCGATTACCTGTGCGTAAATATGACGCGGGGTACGATGTACCACCAGGCGAGTAGCACCCAGCTCTTTGAGCTTGCGACGTGCACGGGTCGCACGACGGATACGAGCAGATTTCTTATCCATAGTGTTACCTTACTTCTTCTTAGCCTCTTTGGTACGCACGACTTCGTCGGCGTAACGGACACCCTTGCCTTTATAAGGCTCAGGACGACGGTAGGCGCGCAAGTCAGCTGCTACCTGGCCGATCACCTGCTTATCAGCGCCTTTCAGCACGATTTCAGTCTGAATCGGACATTCAGCAGTGATTCCTGCAGGCAGCTGATGTTCCACAGGGTGAGAAAAGCCCAGGGACAGGTTAACTGCATTGCCTTTAACAGCCGCACGATAACCAACACCAACCAGCTGCAGCTTCTTGGTGAAGCCTTCGGTAACACCGATAACCATTGAGTTCAGCAATGCACGAGCAGTACCTGCCTGTGCCCAGCCGTCAGCAAAGCCTTCGCGTGGCGCGAAAGTCAGTGCGTTGTCAGCCTGCTTAACTTCAACCGCTTTATTGATAGTACGAGCCAGCTCGCCGTTTTTACCTTTGATCGAAATTTCCTGACCGTTGAGTTTTACCTCTACGCCCGCAGGAATAACGACAGGTGCTTTAGCAACACGAGACATTCTATCCTCCGATTACGCTACGTAGCAGATAATTTCGCCGCCAAGACCAGCCTGGCGCGCTGCACGATCAGTCATAACACCTTTTGAAGTAGAAACAACTGCGATACCCATCCCTGCCATGATTTTTGGCAGTTCGTCTTTGCCTTTATAAATGCGCAGACCTGGACGGCTTACTCGCTGAATGCTTTCTACTACTGCCTTGCCCTGGAAATACTTAAGAGTTAATTCCAGTTCAGGCTTAGCGTCGCCTTCGATTTTAAATTCTTCAATGTAACCTTCTTCCTTCAGCACGTTGGCAATTGCCACTTTCAGCTTGGAGGAAGGCATGGTGACCGCAACTTTGTTCGCGGCCTGACCGTTACGGATACGGGTCAGCATATCCGCGATCGGATCTTGCATGCTCATCAGTCTTTACTCCCGTGATTCAATTGGTGACAATTACCAGCTAGCCTTTTTCAAGCCAGGTACTTCACCGCGCATAGCGGCTTCACGTAACTTGATGCGGCTCAACCCGAACTTACCTACATAGCCATGTGGACGGCCAGTTTGGCGGCAGCGGTTACGCTGACGGGACGGGCTGGAATCACGCGGCAGAGCCTGAAGCTTAAGAACAGCATTCCAACGATCTTCGTCAGAAGCGTTCACATCAGAGATGATCGCTTTCAGTTCAGTGCGTTTCGCGAAGAACTTGTCTGCTAGTTTTACACGCTTAACTTCGCGTGCTTTCATAGATTGCTTAGCCATGAATTTACCCTACCTTACTTGCGGAATGGGAAGTCAAAGGCTGCCAGCAGAGCACGGCCTTCATCATCAGATTTCGCAGTAGTGGTAATGGTAATATCCAAACCACGGACGCGATCGACTTTATCGTAGTCGATTTCTGGGAAGATGATCTGCTCACGGACACCCATGCTGTAGTTACCACGACCGTCGAAAGACTTCGCAGATAAACCACGGAAGTCACGGATACGAGGTACAGCAATGATGATCAGGCGCTCAAGAAACTCCCACATACGTTCGCCACGCAGGGTAACTTTACAGCCGATCGGATAGCCCTGACGGATTTTGAAGCCTGCAACTGATTTGCGTGCTTTGGTGACCAGCGGTTTTTGACCGGAGATTGCTGCCAGGTCTGCTGCTGCATTATCCAGCAGTTTCTTGTCAGCGATCGCTTCACCCACACCCATGTTCAGGGTAATCTTCTCGACCCGAGGGACTTGCATGACTGAATTGTAGTTAAACTCAGTCATGAGTTTCTTAACTACTTCGTCTTTGTAGTAATCATGCAGTTTCGCCATCGTACTACTCCAAATTACTTGATAGTTTCGCTGTTAGACTTGAAGAAACGGACTTTTTTACCGTCTTCGAATCTAAAGCCTACACGGTCAGCCTTGCCGGATGCCGCATTGAAAATTGCAACGTTAGAAACCTGAATTGCAGCTTCTTTTTCAACGATGCCACCTGGCTGGTTCAGGGCCGGAACCGGCTTCTGATGTTTCTTAACCAGGTTGATACCTTCAATGATGACTTTGCCGGAAGACAAAACATTTTTTACTTTACCGCGTTTACCTTTATCTTTGCCGGTAAGCACGATAACTTCGTCGTTAAGACGGATTTTCGCTGCCATGATTCGCTCCTTAGAGTACTTCAGGTGCCAGAGAGATAATTTTCATGAACTTTTCAGTACGAAGTTCACGAGTTACCGGCCCAAAAATACGCGTTCCGACGGGTTGCTCGCTGTTATTGTTTAAAATAACGCATGCATTACCATCGAAGCGAATGACAGAACCGTCAGGGCGACGAACACCCTTCCTGGTGCGCACCACTACCGCCTTCAGGACGTCACCTTTCTTAACTTTACCACGAGGAATTGCTTCCTTGATGGTAACTTTAATAATGTCGCCAACGCCTGCGTAGCGACGGTGCGAGCCACCCAGAACCTTGATACACATTACGCGACGTGCACCGGAGTTGTCGGCGACGTTCAGCATAGTCTGTTCTTGGATCATTTTAGTGCTCCGCTAATGTCAACTACTACTTCGGGACCTAACTTTCAGGTCGATTAAAAGCCCCATTATCGAGGGCGCGGCATTATAACACCGGTTCTCGTAGATGGGTAGAAAAAATGAACGACTCAGACGAGTCGTTCATCTATTTTTCACAGAAAAGAGATTCTATTACAGAACCGCTTTTTCCACAACGCGTACAAGCGTCCAGGACTTAGTCTTGGACAGTGGACGGCATTCGCGGATAATTACCACGTCACCAGTGCCACATTCATTGTTCTCGTCATGGATGTGCAGCTTAGTCGTACGCTTAATGAATTTACCGTAAATCGGGTGTTTCACGAAACGTTCGATAGCGACAACCGCAGATTTCTGCATTTTGTCACTAACAACACGACCTTGCAGAGTACGGATTTTATCGGTCATTACGCACCCGCCTTCTCAGTCAGTAAAGTCTTAACGCGTGCAACATCACGGCGAACTTGCTTCAGCAGATGGGTCTGCTGCAGCTGTCCGGATGCTGCCTGCATGCGCAGGTTAAACTGCTCACGCAGCAGGTTAAGCAGCTCAGTGTTCAGCTCTTCAACACTTTTTTCACGCAGCTCAGTTGCTTTCATTACATCACCGTCTTAGTTACAAAGGTGGTTTTGATAGGCAGTTTTGCTGCTGCCAGCTTGAATGCCTCACGGGCCAGCTCTTCTGATACACCGTCCATTTCATACAGGACTTTACCAGGCTGGATCAGGGCAACCCAATACTCTACGTTACCCTTACCTTTACCCATACGAACTTCAAGCGGCTTCTCAGTAATTGGTTTGTCCGGGAATACACGGATCCAAATTTTACCTTGACGCTTAACTGCACGGGTCATAGCACGACGTGCTGCTTCGATCTGACGGGCAGTCAGACGACCACGGCCAACAGCTTTCAGACCGAAAGTACCGAAGCTAATATCCGTACCAGCAGCCAGACCGCGGTTACGGCCTTTATGCACTTTACGGAATTTTGTACGCTTTGGTTGTAACATCAGCGACTCTCCTTACTTACGGCCTTTACGCTGCTGCTTTTTAGGTTGCGCAGCCGGTTTTTCCGGTTGTTCAACAGCAGCCATACCACCCAGGATCTCACCTTTGAAGATCCATACCTTAACGCCGATTACACCATAAGTGGTGTGCGCTTCAGAGGTGTTGTAATCGATATCCGCACGCAGTGTGTGCAACGGAACACGACCTTCACGGTACCATTCGGTACGCGCGATTTCAGCACCGCCAAGACGGCCGCTTACTTCAACTTTGATACCTTTAGCGCCCAGACGCATTGCGTTCTGTACAGCACGCTTCATCGCACGACGGAACATAACGCGACGTTCCAGCTGTGAAGTGATGCTGTCAGCAACCAATTTAGCGTCCAGTTCCGGTTTACGGACTTCGGCGATATTGATTTGCGCAGGAACGCCAGCGATTTTCGCGACGACGTTACGCAGTTTTTCTACGTCTTCACCTTTCTTACCGATAACGATACCAGGGCGAGCAGTGTGAATAGTCACACGGATGCTTTTAGCCGGACGCTCGATAACGATACGAGATACAGACGCTTTTGCCAGTTCTTTGTTCAGGAACTGACGTACTTTAAAATCGCTGTCCAGGTTGTCAGCGAATTCGTTGGTATTTGCGAACCAGGTAGAGTTCCAGGGTTTTACAATACCCAGACGAATACCATTAGGATGTACTTTCTGACCCATTGCTAGTCTCCAGAGTCTCAGCGATCGGACACAACCACAGTAATGTGGCTGGTGCGCTTCAGGATGCGATCTGCACGACCTTTAGCACGCGGCATAATACGCTTCATGCTAGGGCCTTCGTCGACGAAAATTTTCGCGACTTTCAGATCGTCGATGTCAGCGCCATCGTTGTGTTCGGCGTTAGCAATGGCAGATTCCAGGACTTTCTTAACCAGTAAGGCTGCTTTCTTATTGGTATAGGTCAGGATATCCAGAGCCTGCGACACTTTCTTACCGCGTACAAGATCCGCAACCAGGCGAACCTTCTGAGCAGAAGAACGAGCATGGCGATGTTTAGCGATAGTTTCCATCTCTTCCTCCTACCTTATTTCTTCTTGGCTTTTTTATCAGCCGCGTGACCGCGATAAGTACGAGTCGGCGCAAATTCACCCAGCTTGTGACCGACCATTTCGTCGGAAACAAAGACAGGTACATGCTGACGACCATTATGGACAGCGATGGTCAAACCGATCATGTTTGGAAAGATCGTTGAACGACGGGACCAGGTGCGCAGGGGCTTCTTGTCACCGCTTTCCACCGCTTTCTCTACCTTCTTCAGCAAGTGCAGGTCAATAAAAGGACCTTTCTTGAGAGAACGTGGCATGGTTTATCCTCTAAAATTATTTGCTACGGCGACGTACGATGAATTTATCAGTACGCTTGTTGCTGCGGGTCTTCTTACCTTTGGTCTGAACGCCCCACGGAGTTACCGGGTGCTTACCAAAGTTACGACCTTCACCACCACCGTGCGGGTGATCGACTGGGTTCATCGCAGTACCGCGAACGGTAGGACGAACACCACGCCAGCGAGTTGCACCTGCTTTACCCAGAACGCGCAGCATATGCTCAGCGTTACCGACTTCGCCCAGTGTTGCGCGGCAGTCAGCTTCGACTTTACGCATTTCACCTGAACGCAGACGCAGGGTGACGTAGGAACCATCACGTGCAACGATCTGCACGTAAGTACCAGCAGAGCGAGCAATCTGACCGCCTTTGCCTGGTTTCATTTCTACGTTATGTACAGTTGAACCTACCGGGATGTTACGCATCGGCAGGGTGTTACCTGCTTTAATCGCAGCATCAACGCCAGACTGAATCTGGTCGCCAGCTTTTAAACCTTTTGGAGCCAGGATATAACGGCGTTCACCATCTTTGTACAGAACCAGTGCAATATTTGCAGAGCGGTTCGGATCGTACTCAAGACGTTCAACGATAGCCGGGATACCATCTTTGTTGCGTTTGAAGTCAACAATACGGTAAGCCTGCTTATGACCACCACCGATATGACGGGTAGTGATACGACCGTTATTATTACGGCCACCGCTTTTGCTGTTTTTTTCCAGCAGCGGAGCAAAAGGTTTGCCCTTGTGCAGCTCAGGGTTCACCACTTTAACTACGTGGCGACGACCCGGAGATGTCGGTTTACATTTAACAATTGCCATTGTTTCTCTCCTCCGACTTACTCTGCGCCGCCGACGAAGTCCAGATTCTGGCCTTCTTTCAGGGTGACGTAAGCTTTTTTCCAGTCGCTACGACGACCAACACGCTGTCCGTGACGCTTAACTTTCCCTTTAACAACCAGGGTGTTTACGTCTTTAACTTCAACTTCGAACAGCTTTTCTACGGCAGCAACGATCTCTGCTTTGGTCGCATCTTTTGCAACTTTGAGAACGATGGTATTTGTTTTTTCCATCGCAGCAGATGCTTTTTCAGAAACGTGCGGCGCGCGCACGACTTTCAGCAGACGTTCTTCACGGATCATGCCAGCATCTCCTCAACTTGCTTAACTGCATCAGCAGTCATAACGACTTTGTCGAAGGCGATCAGGCTAACTGGGTCAATGCCCGCTGCATCACGTACGTCAACCTTGAACAGGTTACGTGCAGCCAGGAACAGATTTTCATCCAGTTCACCGGTGATGATCAGCACATCTTCCAGAGCCATGTCTTTCAGTTTCTGAGCCAGCAGCTTAGTTTTAGGCGCTTCTACAGAGAACTGTTCAACAACGATCAAACGTTCCTGACGTACCAGTTCAGACAGAATGCTTTTCAGCGCTCCGCGGTACATCTTTTTGTTAACTTTTTGACTGTGGTCCTGAGGCCGTGCAGCAAAAGTCACACCACCTGAACGCCAGATTGGGCTCTTCGCAGAACCTGCACGAGCGCGGCCGGTGCCTTTCTGGCGCCATGGTTTTTTACCAGAGCCAGTGACTTCTGCGCGAGTTTTCTGCGCACGGCTACCCTGACGGGCGCCTGCTGCATAAGCAACAACAACCTGGTGAACCAGCGCTTCGTTGAAATCACGACCGAAGGTAGTTTCGGAAACAGTCAGCGCGCTCTGCGCGTCTTTCAATACTAATTCCATTGCTATCCCCTTACGCCTTCACAGCTGGTTTAACAATCAGGTCGCTTCCGGTAGCACCGGGAACTGCACCTTTAACCAGCAGCAGGTTGCGCTCGGCATCAACGCGAACGACTTCCAGGCTCTGAACGGTTACACGTTCGTTACCCAGGTGACCTGCCATTTTCTTGCCTTTAAACACTTTGCCCGGAGTCTGGTTCTGACCGATAGAACCCGGTACGCGGTGTGACAAGGAGTTACCGTGGGTAGCGTCCTGGGTACGGAAGTTCCAGCGCTTAACGGTACCTGCGAAACCTTTACCTTTAGAGGTGCCAGTTACGTCTACTTTTTTAACTTCAGCGAAGATATCAACACTGATGCTCTGGCCAACGGTATATTCTTCACCTTCGGTGCGGAATTCCCACAGACCACGGCCAGCTTCTACGCCAGCTTTAGCAAAATGACCTGCTTCAGGTTTAGCTACACGGCTTGCTTTTTTAGCACCGGTAGTCACCTGAATAGCCTGGTAACCATCGTTCTCCAGGCCTTTGACCTGAGTAACGCGGTTTGCTTCAACTTCGATTACGGTTACAGGGATAGAAACGCCATCTTCAGTGAAGATACGGGTCATTCCCACTTTCTTACCGACTAATCCAATCATTGTATCAACCTCTTAATCGCTCGAAACCTGATTAGCCCAGGCTGATCTGCACATCAACACCGGCAGCCAGATCCAGACGCATCAGAGCATCAACGGTCTTTTCAGTTGGCTCAACGATGTCAACCAGACGTTTGTGAGTGCGAATTTCGTACTGATCGCGCGCATCTTTGTTAACGTGCGGAGAAATCAGAACGGTAAAGCGCTCTTTACGAGTCGGCAGCGGGATTGGACCACGGACCTGCGCACCAGTGCGCTTGGCAGTCTCAACGATTTCCGCGGTTGATTGATCGATCAGACGATGATCAAACGCTTTAAGACGGATACGGATTCTTTGGTTCTGCATGAGACCAGAGCTCCAAACATTTTATAAACAAAAATAATTACTCCTCACACCCATTACGATTGATGGGGGAGTGTAATCGTTCAGCATATAACTCCCCAATCGGGAGTATTGTCAGGCAACACAAATCGCGTGCCTGCGATTCTGCTCGAATCGCGCTGCTAATTTCAGCAAGCCCGCGCATTATACGTATATTCTGGCGATTAGCAAGGGGTGATGCGTTTCTGAACAGTATAAATGCGAATTTAGCTGCGCTTATAGATTATCAGCCGTAATTTTCATCACTAACATCAGAAGCCCCCTGCAGAACAGATTAATCGGGTTATCGCCCCTCCGTGCTTGTCAGACAGAATTATGGAATGATGCATCACCGGCCTGAGATTATGTTACTGCTGTTCGCTTTTTTATTCGGGACTATCGCTGGCAGCTTTTGCGGGCTGGTCAGCGATCGCTACCGGCCATGGATGTCATTTCGCCGGCAATGCCGCATAATCTGCAGCCCGTACTCTGAGTGCGCTGTCTGTCACCACCGGCTTCGCTGGTTTGAACTGTTACCGGTGATCAGCTTTCTGGTATTACGGAGCCGCTGCCGCTATTGCCGTCATCCCCTGCCGCCCCGCTTGCTGCTGTTCGAGGCCGGCGGCGGGATAGCCGGTATTATTGCCGGTCTTGCACTGCCGGATATTCTCCCATGGTTCGCTACTGTTATCTTCAGTGCGTTGCTGTCCATCCTTGCTGACATTGACAGACGCTACCTGCTGCTCCCCGATAGTCTGGTCTTTACAGTGCTATGCAGTGGATTACTGTTTGCTGCCTGTTTTCCGGCCCTGTCTCTCGACGCAAGGATAGCCGGCATCTGTGCCGGTTATAGCTCCCTGCTGATCATCAATTATCTCTATCGTTACTGGCGGAATACAGAGGGTATTGGCGGCGGAGATATGAAACTGCTGGCAGCTCTCGGTGCGTGGTGTGGCTGGCAGGCGTTAGCGGGCATCATTGTGGTTGCTACCCTGCTGGCTCTGTCCACCCTGTGCTGTCAGGGGAGACTCAGGGTCAGTCTGCAGAAAAATACCCCGCTGCCTCTGGGTTTTTATCTGGCAATTGCGGGATGGGGATGGTTTATTGTCAGCGCAGCCTTTAACTATTCGCCTGTGCTTTAATTTGTATCCGGAGATCATTCTGTATCCCTGCCCTGCTGATCACATGCGGGCATGCTGTACTGATTCATTACAGCCGGTTTATTGCCACGTAGTTTATATATTCCGGCTAAATAACAGAAATGAAAAAGGGCGCCGAAGCGCCCTTTCTGACTGATGAAGCTAAACTATCAACAATTAAGCGATAACTTTAGCAACAACACCAGCACCTACAGTACGACCACCTTCACGGATTGCGAAACGCAGACCGTCA
>NZ_JAERJN010000033.1:0-215 GCF_018257595.1 Tatumella sp. JGM94
TCTCGCCGCTTCCCTGCGGCTCGCCCTGGTCACACTCATTCACTCAGCGGCCCGGATGCCGCCTCCGGTAACCTGCATTGGCTATAGCTATGGATAATTTTCAGCAATGAAAGTATCTGATGAATAATGAGTGATTAACGCGGCGGTGTGACCACGCGCTATCCGCAGCGCTGAGCGCAGAGTGACGGCCCGGAGGAGCCGGCAGGACGCCGGCG
>NZ_JAERJN010000033.1:225-431 GCF_018257595.1 Tatumella sp. JGM94
CCCGCGCCCACGGGCCTTAACCCGTCCGCCGCAGTGCGGCTGCTGAAACTCCGCCACTGATGGCGGAAGGAAGATGCTCAGAGCCGGACGTTTATGCCGGGAACCGTAATCCGGAGGTAAAAGGCTACGCACCAGGCGCAGATCCAAAGACCAGCGCCCTCTGGTCTTTCCTCACCCGAAGGTTCTCATCCTCTTTTACTACAGAC
>NZ_JAERJN010000033.1:476-23403 GCF_018257595.1 Tatumella sp. JGM94
GGTCGGCGAGAGAGGATTCGAACCTCCGACCCACTGGTCCCAAACCAGTTGCGCTACCAAGCTGCGCTACTCGCCGAAATACTGCTTACTGCTTACCTCTGTTTTTTGCCTGGTGCGAAGAGAGGGACTTGAACCCTCACGTCCGTTAAGACACTAACACCTGAAGCTAGCGCGTCTACCAATTCCGCCACCTTCGCATAACCAGCAAAAAATGGGGTGGCTAATGGGACTCGAACCCACGACAACTGGAATCACAATCCAGGGCTCTACCAACTGAGCTATAGCCACCATATCTTTCTTACTTCTTACAACGATGCTAAAAACACCTTTACTACTCTCGCGGTAAATAACCGCAGCTCTTACGCCAACCAAAAATGGTGCGCCCGACAGGATTCGAACCTGAGACCTCTGCCTCCGGAGGGCAGCGCTCTATCCAGCTGAGCTACGGGCGCTTAGCGCCGTTGCGGATGCGGATATTACGGGGTTGAGCTGATCCTGTCTAGTGCTTTTTTAATAAAATTATTTATTTGCTTATCGTTTGTGCGTTTTGTCTGAATATTCAGCATTAGGCGCATATTTTGTGCCATTATCGCAGGCTATTCTAGAGTTCACCCCGCCAGTGATATTTTTGATAGCGTAAAAGCTGCAGTTGCCGCCGCCAGCGCGAAGGCTGTTTAATCAGACGGTATAACCATTCCAGCCCCAGCTTCTGCCAGATAACAGGAGCACGCTTCACAATACCACTGAAAACATCATAGGTACCGCCGACCCCCATATACAGCGCCTCAGGATAAACAGCCTGGCAGCGTCTGATAAACAGTTCCTGACGGGGTGATCCCATCGCCACGGTCACAATGCCTGCACCACTGTCAGCAATTGCCTGTATTACTGCCGCCGTTTGCTGCTCAGAAAAATAGCCATCCTGCTGACCTGCAATCCGGATCGGCCAGTGACGACGTAATTTGTCGCAGGTCTGTTGCAGCACCTCTGATTTACCTCCCACCAGAAATACCGGAACGCCTTGCTCAGCGGCTCTTTGCATCAGCACCTGCCAGAGATCCACTCCGGCTATCCGGCTGATTGTGCTGCCGGGATATTTTTTCCGTACAGACCGGACAATACTGATCCCATCAGCATAGTTAAATGCCGCCTCAGACAGTATCTGACGTAATTGCGGGTCTTTTTCGGCGCTCAGTACCTTCTCCGCATTAATCGCTACCAGCATGCCGTAACGTGGATGCTGTGCCGGTATCAGAAAATCAGCGAACCGGGCTATCGAACTAAAACCATAAAGTGGTATGCCCCTGATCCGGTAAGGCGGGAACTCCGGGTATTTACTCATTACCTTACTGTCCTGCTGTTATACATCTTCAATGCTGAAAAACCGATCACTGCCCTGCCTGTTGCGCTGACGGATAAGCCCGTGACTGTCCAGCAATCGAAAGACTATTTTGGCCATCGCGAGGCAAAACAGGAAAATGACACCAAAGAATACGATTCTCGACCCGAAGGCATCCAGACCCTCCCGGGCCAGCACGATCATATTGAAAATAGCCCCGAAACAAAAACTCTGCAGTACTGCAGCGCTGTAACGGTTAGTTTCCTGCAAAGCACGCCGGTAGATAAAGTCGAAGGCCTTGATAATAAACCCCACCACAATAGCCCCCGGCATCAGCAACCAGCCGCCCCCCATCACCACCAGTGATCCAATCAGGGTCGGTGAAATCGCCAGTCCTGAATGGTTATGCAACACATCACGAGTAAAGTAATTAGCGCTGTTCAGTATCTCTGCCGGGCGGTCATGCCACAGCCAGCCAGGGATAAAAACATAAAAATCCCGCCACATCGGCGCAAGCCCCTGAAATTCAATCCGGTGATACTGGCTGAGGAGCAATGCCAGGTTTTCCCAGGGCGAAAAAGTATCGCGGGTCAGATAAAGAAAAGTATGGAAAGCTTCCTCTCCGGAAACATGCAGGTTATAACGTTTCAAAGCCAGCCAGAACATCCCCGCCACCGACAATACCCCGGCGGAGACCAGCATCGTCAGGCTAATCCAGCCACGGGTGATACCGATAAACAGAAACAAAGCAAAGGCGATAATAATATTCGCCCGGGTGCCCCCGACAATAAGATATGTCAGTAATCCGAAGCTGACCGTACATACCAGAAACATTAACCAGCGTTGCCGGGTCGGCCGCAGAAAATAGATAATCAGCATCGCCGGTATAAAAAAGTAGAAGAACCGTTTCAGTGCCACACCGGACACCTGTCGGGAAAATATCTGGTTATAAGCACTGAGCCTGAACAACAGGAAACCGTTATGCATAAAAAAAACAGTCACCGTACCGATAGCAATCAGTGCCAGTAAACCACAGAAAATCAGGGTTTCCACCCTGTTCATCTGCAGCAAGGGTGCCGCCGGTGTCACCTCAGGACGGCGTATCCTGACTTTATAAGCAAGATAATAAACACCATAAAACAGGGTGGCCGATAGCAGCGCCTGTAACAAATATTCGGGTGCCACTACCGGCGTATCAAAACAGAAGACCAGCAGTGCTGTCAGAGGAAAACCAAAGTAAAAGGTCAGCAGAAACAATAAAGAGAAAAACAGGTGAAAATTAAACCGTTCACGACGAAACTCTTTTCCCGCCAGTACCAGTACAAATGTCAGGCAGCAGAGGTAAACCACCGACAGCCCTGAAAACTGTAATAAGCTCATAGTGCTTTCCCTTCTTCAAGCCGTTGTAATATCTCACACCAGCCCGCCAGATAGCCGGGAGAAAGAAAGGCAATCTGCTGCTTATCGCAGCTTATCAGCTGCCGTCTGGCCTCATTGATGGTGTCCGGGTCCAGCTTGTCTCCACGAAATAATACAGGGAGTTTCTGTTCGGCAAGATCCTGCCAGAATGGATTATCCCGGCTGATAACAAACGGGATATTCTTTTCAATCAGTAAACAGAGGGTACCGATTCCCTGCTGACGTTTAAAAATAAAATAGCCCAGCTGACAACGCGCCAGCAGGGCCTGATAGTCAGCAAAGTCCAGTGTCCCGGTCAGCAATGTCACCTGTCCGCTAGTAAAATAGCGTTCGGCAACCGCACGGACTTTTTCAATATACGCCTGATTACCTGCCGGGTAGCCCATCGGCAGAATGACACTGACATTACTGCCGAACTGCTGATAAATGTCCGTCAGCGCTTCAGCATGACGATTGGTCGGATCCCCGGAGTTTCCGACCAGAATCGTCAATGGCCGATCGCCGTTCAGCGGGGGGGCTGCCGGGCCAGATACCGGCATCCTGGCCGGAAAATACAGTAAAGCAGCGGCAACTGAAGGCACACGCTGCCGAAAATAATTAATATCACCACGGGTTGCCAGAATACCGGCAACCCGTTTACGGGCCATACGCCGCACAACATAAAACAACCGGAAACGGAGCTGATGAGAATCCTCATACAGATCGGCACCCCAGATATGCCAGTACAACTGATGACGGGATATTTTGCGTCCATATAACGCCAGCCAGAGCCAGGGATTAAACTGGCCGTGGCAAAAAAAACGTTGTTGTTTATTTTTCGCCAGCCGGATCACAGCCCGTGCCAGGCTTTTTTTATCGGGGAATATCTGCACCTCGAGGTGACTGAATCCGCTCAGCGACTGGCTGTCACAGCTGACAACCATAAACTTTCTCGCCGCCGCGGACGGCACCTGTACCGACAGTTGCTGGTCAAAGAAACGCAGCAATGTCAGGTTATGGTGTGGGATATCAGACCCGAGCAGATGGATTAAGCTTGTCATTTTCGGTACCAGCACATAAATACGCCCGCGCAAAGGGCAAAATAAATCATATAAGTAAGACAATAGGCCTGCACCGCACCGCTGACACCGTGTAACGGGATCAGCCAGTATGAGCTGGCAATCAGCAAAATAAACTGGCTGACTTCCGTAAGCAGGTAAAAACGGAGAGATGCTTTGGCAATAACCAGGTAACCAAATACGTAGGCACCGACTTTAAAAAAATCACCGGCCAGTTGCCAGCCGAAAAGATCCCGCATTGCATCGAACTTCGCAGAAAATAACAACCAGATAGCAATATCTCGCAGTAACCAGACCAGTATCGCCACCCCCGCAACCACCGGCAGAACAAAACGCAGAGCACGATAAATTTCACGCCCGATATCCTGTTTACTGCGCTGTTTTGCCAGGGTCGGCAACAACCAGACACTGAAAGTCGCGGTAATAAATTGCAGCCACGCATCTGAAATACCACTGACCCCCTGCCACAGCCCTACCTGTTGCCAGCCTGACTGTGCTGCCAGCAGATTACGCATCATCACCCAGCCGACCGGTACAGTGACTGCAGTCATTACCGCCATCAGCGTATATTTAAGCAGGCGTAACACCAGTGAGGTATGCCAGCGAGGCATAAACCAGCGCCATTGCAGGCCGGTAGCGGATTTCAGTAACCAGATGGCAGGCAGCAGGCTGATGGCCGGTACCAGCGCCAGCCCCGTCAGTGCACCACTATAACCTCCCGCCAGCCAGCACAGCAGATAGCCTAAAACCCCCAGCAGACTGCCGGCAGCCACCACCAGCGCATGACTCCGCGCATTACGAAATCCTTTCAGATATGCCTGTAGCAGATTCGCCCAGGCAATGCCTATTTGCAGAAATGCCACAATACGGATCACTTGCCGGTACTGATCACTGCCAAACAGTATCTGGCTGACAGGGGATGCGGCAAGACTTAAGACCGCTGCAAGTAATAAAGAAAAGACCAGGACAATCCCTGCCGAAGTGGCAGTCAGTGAACGGAGCATTTCGGGTTGTTGCTGATATTCGGCAACATAACGGGTAACACCGTTAAAAATCCCGGCGCCCGCCAGCACCCCCAGAACAGTGATCAGTTGCCGGAAATTAGCCGCCTGGCCAATCCCTTCGGGTCCGTAACTGACGGCCATAAATTTAACCACCAGTAATCCGGAAAGAATTTTCACCAGTGTAGAAAAAGACGTCCAGACAGATGCTTTCGCCAGTGACATCAGCGCAGAAAACTCATCAGTGAGCCGATAACCGTTTTCTGATTGTTATCCGACAGGTTATAAAACAATGGCAGCCGCAGCAGTCGTTCGCTCTGAACCGTTGTATAACGGTCCTCCCCGTGAAAACGGCCAAACTGCCGTCCTGCGGGAGAACTGTGTAACGGGATATAGTGGAATACCGCGAGAATTTCGGCTTCTTTCATCCAGTCGATCAGCCGCGAGCGCAGGTGGTTATCCGCCAGACGAATATAAAACATATGGGCGTTATGGGTACAGCCTGCAGGAACTTCCGGCAGGGATAACCTGCCCTGCTGCGCCAGCGGCGTCAGTGCTGTGTAATATTGTTCCCATAAGGCCAGCCGGCGCTGGTTTATCTGATCAGCGACTTCCAGCTGGGCCCACAGATAGGCCGCCTGTAAATCAGACATCAGATAGCTGGACCCCAGGTCACGCCAGGTGTATTTATCCGTCTGTCCCCGGAAAAACTGGCTGCGGTTAGTGCCTTTTTCACGGATAATTTCAGCTCTGGCAACCAGTGCCGGATCATTAATCAGTGTCGCGCCCCCCTCTCCGCCGGCAGTATAGTTTTTGGTTTCGTGGAAACTAAAACAACCGATATGGCCTATCGACCCCAGTGGCCGGCCTTTATAGCAGGACATCACCGCCTGAGCCGCATCTTCAATCAGGTACAGACGGTGTTTTTCACAGATCTGCACAAGGGTATCCATTTCACAGGCGACCCCGGCGTAATGCACTGCCACGACTGCACGGGTTTTTTCGGTAATGGCGGCTTCTATCAGACTTTCATCAATATTCAGTGTATCCGGGCGGATATCAACAAATACGATTGTCGCACCGCGCAATACAAATGCATTGGCCGTCGAGACAAAGGTATAACTGGGCATAATCACTTCATCACCCGGCATGATATTGATCAGCAGCGCGGCCATTTCCAGAGAAGCAGTACAGGAGGGAGTCAGCAATACTTTATGGCTGGAAAAACGCTGTTCCATCCATTGCTGACAGCGGCGGGTAAAGCCTCCGTCACCGCTCAGCTTGCCACTGGCCATCGCTGACTGCATATAGTCAATTTCACTGCCTGTCACCGGCGGAGAGTTAAAGGGGATCATTGTTTTTCCTGTATAACCAATAGGCTGTGTGTTCCAGCCGGGCACCGCTGCGCAGATATAAGCGCATTGCAGCCAGATTACTCAGCTGAGTAGTGATATGCAGCTGTTTCAGGCGTCTTACCCGCGCCCAGTCCGCAGCAGCTAACAGTAACCGCTGCCCGATACCTTTGCCACGCGCCGCCGGTAATACGGATAACAGCCCAATCCGTGCATCTGCACCGGTTTCACGCACCGAGACAAAGCCCTGTAGTTCTCCGGCATCTCCGCAGGCGATCAGGCACTGGTCATCAAACTGTCCGGTCACCGCATTTTCTATCCACTGAGCATAAAAACGCTGGCCGTCTGCGTCGGCAAACCAGGGGGCACGGAAGCGGCTGTGCTGAAATGCGTCGCACGCAGCCTGCCGTAATTCGGGGATCAGGGATTGCCGCGCAATACGGATGCCGGGCTGACGTTCCGTGTGCTGCAGGTCCAGAACCAGAACGGCTTCACCTTCCGCCAGCTGAAATCCCAGTTGTCCGGCAACGGTAAGTGCCTGATAGTCGTCTGCGGCTATCCTGGTCTGTAATAAACGATAGTGTTCAGCCAGCGCTGGCTGAAACCACTGATCACCGCCCGGGATGAACTGGCCGACAGGGTAACCAAAAAATGCAGATTCCCATTCGAGCGGGACAATACTGCCAGTGAGTTGCATCCACACCTCCGAAATGATTATATCCGCGGGTACCGGCCATGCCGGTCTAAGTCCAGAGACCGCGGGTATCGACAATACGCCGCCCGGCCAGCTGCTGTTTATCAATCCCTTTGAATGGCTGATGATCAACCAGCATCACCAGAATATCGGCCTGCTGCAGCGCCGTATCACTGTCGGTCAGCGTCACTGCGCTCAGTGATGCCGGTAAGCCGGTAATATTCGGTTCAACTGCCAGTAGCGGCCCCTGATGCCACTCGCTGATCATCCTGACCACCTGTAATGCCGGGCTTTCACGCAAGTCATCAACATCGGCTTTAAACGCCAGTCCGAAACAGGCAATGGTGATGTCGGCTGCCCGTTGTGAAGTGCTATTCAGACAGTCAGCCAGCTGCTGTTTTACCTGACTCAGTACCCAGCCCGGTTTGGCGTCATTAACTTGCCGGGCGGTACGGATCAGCTGACTGTGCAGGGGGTTCTGCGCCACGATAAACCACGGATCGACGGCAATACAGTGCCCTCCGACACCCGGCCCGGGTTGCAGTATATTTACCCGCGGATGACGGTTCGCCAATGCAATCAGTTGCCAGACATTAATCTGTTGCTGGTCACAAATCATTGATAATTCATTGGCAAACGCGATATTCACATCACGAAAACTGTTTTCGGTCAGCTTACACATTTCGGCGGTACGGTCGTCGGTTTCAACACAGTCACCCCGCAAAAAGAGCCGGTAGAGCTCACTTGCTCTGGCTGCACAGCCGGGGGTCATACCGCCAATCACCCTGTCATTGTCCACCAGCTCCGCCATAATTTTTCCCGGTAATACCCGTTCCGGACAATACGCAATATGAATATCGGGTTGCGGTCCCTGGTGCGGAAATGTCAGGTCAGGCCGAAGTGCGGCCAGCCAGTCTGCCAGCTGTCCGGTAGTGCCGACCGGGGACGTGGACTCCAGAATCACCAGGTCACCCTGTCGGAGTACCGCTGCAACCGATTCTGCGGCCGCACGGACATAACGTAAGTCAGGCTGGTGCCCCTCACGGAAAGGAGTCGGCACTGCAATCAGAAATGCATCGGCTGGCTGCGGTGTCAGGGACGCCCGTAAATAACCGTCTTTTACGGCGTCTCTGACCACCTGTGCCAGATGAGGTTCGGCTATATGGATTTCTCCGCGATTAATGGTATCCACCGCATGGGGATTCACATCAACGCCAATAACGTTTTTTTTCCCGGAGGCAAAAATCGCTGCTGTAGGCAGGCCGATATAGCCAAGGCCCACAACAGAAATGGTGTCAAAACTCATAACGTCACTCTGTATTGTTTTAATATTTTTATAATTTTCTGACATGCATCACCGTTACCATAAGGGTTATGGGCACGGCTCATTTGCCGCCAGGCATCAGGGTCCTGTAATAACCGTGAAACTTCGGTGATAATTTTCTCACTATCAGTACCGACTAACCGTACCGTTCCGGCATCCACGGCTTCCGGTCGTTCTGTCGTATCGCGCATCACCAGTACAGGAATACCCAGAGCCGGAGCTTCTTCCTGAATTCCGCCAGAGTCCGTCAGGATCAGCCTGGCTTTATTCATTAACCAGACAAACGGCAGATAGTCTTGCGGATCAATCAGATAAATATTACTGATGCCGCGCAGGATCCGGTTTACCGGGGTACTGACATTCGGATTAAGATGTACCGGATAAACTATCTGGACATCAGGGTACTGTATGGCCAGTCCGGCAAGGGCACTGCAAATCCGTTCAAAGCCATCGCCGAAACTTTCACGCCGGTGTCCGGTAACCAGAATCATCGGCCGGTCTGGTGACAGAAACGGATATAAGGCCGACAGTTGCCGTTCTAAGACACTGTCCTGCTCAATTTTATCCCTGACCCACAATAAAGCATCAATGACTGTATTGCCGGTCACAAAGATATTTGCTGCAGGAATATTTTCCTGTCGCAGGTTGCGTTGTGCCCGGGGGGTCGGTGCAAAATGATATCTGGCCAGATGACCGGTCACTTTACGGTTGCCTTCTTCAGGCCAGGGAGAAAAAAGATCTCCGGTACGTAAACCGGCTTCGATATGCCCGATGGCAATCCGCTGGTAGTAAGCTGCCAGGCTGACAGCCATAGTGGTGGTGGTATCACCATGTACCAGCACAATATCAGGACGAAAGTCGGTGAGTACCTGCTGCATACCTGCCAGTATACGACAGGTTATGGTGGTAAGGTCCTGACCCGGACGCATAACGTCCAGATCATACTGCGGGTTCAGGCTAAAAAGTCTCAGCACCTGGTCCAGCATTTCGCGGTGCTGTGCAGTGACGCAGAGCCGGGCATCAATCTCATTATCCGCCGATAATGCACTGACCAGAGGTGCCATTTTTATCGCTTCCGGGCGCGTGCCAAATACCGTTAATACTTTCACGCTGGCTTCCTTATTATTCAAAAATCTGTGTTATCTGCTATCGTCATGCTACCGGCGGCGGGAAACAGCAATCACCGCCCCTGCAAATGCACCGGTCATTCCCCACAGCACAACCAGTAAAACTAACCGCGGGCTGTCGCGACTGGCCGGAGGTTCAGGTGAGCGCAGGTAGCACCAGGTGGGCAGATTGTCAGATACGACAGGTTCCGGCCCCAGACTTTCCAGCAATGCTTTACTCTGTAAATACTGCCTGTCATAGGCAGGTCCGCTCGCCAGTAAATTAGCCAGCCAGCCCTCCAGGACCTGTTTACTGACAGGCGGCATAGTCTGTGAATCAGGTCCGGTGACAGATACGCTCTGTCCGTTTCCGGCACGGGTTATCGCCTGTTCAAGCTGACGACGTTGCTGTGCAAACACGGTTTCAGCCACCCATTGCTGGCGTGCCAGTGCCGTCTGATGAGACTGCCATGCAATCTTCCACTCGTCATGCAGATTACTGCGTAAACGAGCCGCGGCACGCTGACTGGCAAACTGCACGTACTGGTCCAGTAGCTGCGCAGAAGATGTCGCATTGTCTGCCCGCAGTACCAGAGTATCCCGGGTCCCGCGGGCCGGTTCCGCGGGCTGAAAGCGGATATCACCGATCAGTTGGTCCAGTATTGTCGCACGCTGCGATTGATGTCCCTTCAGCCTGTCACGGAAATACGCTGACTGTAGCCAGAAATCTCGCCGGCTGTCCCGGGAGGATAACTGTAATAAAAATTGCTGATAGACTTCATCTGTTACCGTTGACGCCGCCGGAGGAGGCAGACTCTCGTCTTCAAGCGTTGCCAGCGACAAACGCAGGCTGTAATAATTCGCTATCTGACTGACCGAAGGGCGGTCGACAGTCGCAGTCGCACTCCATACCTGGCTGGCCAGACGGGCATAGGCCAGCGCAATCAGCGCACCTGCCAGCGCCAGTCCCAGAATCCAGACTTTACCGCGCCACAACCGGCTGGCAATCAGTGGAATATTCAGCTCATTTTCCACAGAGGAAGAAACCATCTCCGGATATCCTTTTAACGATAAAAACGGGTGTCAGATACCATGCCCGCGGGCATTGCGAAAGTTATGCCAGCGACGTTTTAGCCTGCGGAGTAACCGTGCCACTCTCCAGGCATGTTTCAGGCAATAGCCATACGCTGAAAAGGCCAGCAGGAACAGCAGCATCATGCCCCACTCGGGGATCACCGGCAGATACTCTCCCGTCACCCCGATAGCGGCCAGCAAGGCCGCCGCCAGCGTAATTAATACAAAGGCCTGACGCGAGCTGAAACCGGCACGCATAATTAAATGATGGATATGCTGACGATCGGCAGAAAACGGGCTCATCCCTTTATGTAACCGCCGGTACATAATCGCGACCATATCCATCAGCGGAATTGCGATAATCCACAGGGCAGTCACAGGACGCAGCTCATGGCTGGCCCCCTGGGTGGTTGCCAGCAGGATCCAGATAACCGTAAAGCCAATCATGGTACTGCCGGCATCGCCCATAAAGACTTTATAGCGTCGGCCGAGCAGGCCGAGGTTAAGCAGAATATAGGGGAGTGTTGCGGCAATCATCGCAAAGCACCAGAACGCCAGACTATATTGCCCTTTCAGACACAGGATGATCCCCAGCGCTCCGAAGCTGACTGACGATAAACCGCCGAGTAATCCGTCAATGCCATCGACCATATTGAAAGCATTAATCGCCGCCCAGACAGCAAATAAGGTCAGTACATAGCCGAAAGGCCCGACATTTAAGTCAACCGGGCCGATAATACCGCCAAAACTGATCAGCGAATTGTTGGCCCAGATCATCATGATAATGGCAATCACCGCCTGTACCAGCGCACGTAATTTCACGCTGATATCAAAACGGTCATCCAGCGCACCGACCAGCACCAGAACCCCGGCGCAGAACAGGTACAGCGCTCTGTGGGGCTGATAGCTGCTGGTGATCAAAAATGCAAAACAGATCCCCGCAAACACTGAAATTCCGCCCACCAGCGGGATAGCTCCCTGATGACGCTTCCGGTAATCAGGTTTATCAACCAGACCCACTCTCTTTGCTATTTTTCGGGCAAAGAACAAGAAGCACAGCGAAAAAAGAAATGTCAGTCCCAGTTCAGTACCCATATTGAGTAAATTCACATTAATCGCTCTCAGTTAGAATACTCACTACACCATCATGCTCTGAAGTTTTACTCTGATTCAGGTAGTGAGTTCTGTGCTGACAGCGACATTCTGCGCTGATACGACAGTCCGCATAGGTTACTCCTTCACAGAATCCTTTGTTCCTGATAATGCTATAGCCTGATCAACAAAAACGCCACGTAAAGACGTGGCGTTTTTGTACTTTCAAAAAATTCTTATTGTTGTCGCTGCAGACTACGAGCGTTTCATCATATCGAAGAATTCTTCGTTTGTTTTGGTCATCGCCAGTTTGTTGATCAGGAACTCCATAGCATCAATCTCACCCATCGGATGAATAATTTTACGCAGGATCCACATTTTCTGTAGCTCTTCCGGCGTGGTCAGCAGTTCTTCTTTACGGGTACCTGAACGGTTGTAATCTATCGCAGGGAACACACGCTTCTCAGCAATTTTACGCGACAGGTGTAATTCCATATTACCGGTACCTTTGAACTCTTCATAGATAACTTCATCCATTTTAGAGCCGGTATCTACCAGTGCAGTCGCAATGATAGTCAGGCTGCCGCCCTCTTCCACATTACGTGCTGCCCCGAAGAAACGCTTCGGACGATGCAGGGCGTTAGCATCAACACCCCCGGTAAGTACTTTACCGGACGCAGGTACGACGGTGTTATAGGCACGGGCCAGACGGGTAATTGAGTCCAGCAGGATAATGACATCTTTTTTGTGTTCAACCAGACGCTTGGCCTTTTCGATCACCATTTCTGCGACCTGAACGTGGCGGGATGCCGGCTCATCAAAGGTGGAAGCAACGACTTCACCTTTCACCAGACGCTGCATCTCGGTCACTTCTTCCGGACGTTCATCAATCAGCAGCACCATCAGCTCACAATCAGGGTAGTTGTAAGCCAGGCTCTGAGCGATATTCTGCAACAGCATGGTTTTACCCGCTTTTGGCGGAGCAACAATCAGTCCGCGCTGACCACGACCGATTGGCGAGGCTAGATCCAGCACACGGGCGGTAATATCTTCAGTAGAACCGTTACCACGCTCCATACGTAAGCGATTGTTGGCGTGCAGCGGTGTCAGGTTTTCGAACAGAATTTTATTACGGGCGTTTTCCGGCTTGTCATAGTTAACTTCGTTAACTTTCAGCAACGCAAAATAACGCTCGCCTTCTTTCGGCGGACGAATTTTTCCGGCGATGGTATCACCTGTCCGCAGGTTAAAGCGGCGGATTTGGCTTGGCGAAACATAAATATCATCAGGACCGGCAAGGTAAGAACTGTCTGCAGAACGGAGGAAACCAAATCCATCCTGTAATATTTCCAGTACACCATCACCAAAGATGTCTTCGCCACTTTTGGCATGCTGCTTAAGGATGGCGAAAATAATGTCCTGTTTGCGCATACGCGCGAGGTTTTCCAACCCCATTTTTTCGCCGAGAGTAATCAGCTCAGACACCGGCGTGTTTTTTAGTTCGGTAAGATTCATAGTGATGGGTTCTTGACTCGGGGTGTTACTCGAAATGTTTGTCATGAGTGGTATGGCTAAAGTCCATGCCTGTAAATAGAAATATTATTAATTCTGAACTCGACAACGGAGTCGTTAGTAAACAGCGACAGACTATGACGAGACGGCCTTGTGCGACGTGGTGGTAAACCACCGGATTGTTAACCCGTTCTTAATAGAAATACAGACTGGCTTAACAAAGGAAATCTTTTAGATTCTGACTACTGGTAAGAGCGTAATGCAGTTCAAATAACTTAGCACGACAAAAAGCAGACGTCCAGTGATAGCACAAAAATAAACCACCACTGGCGTCTGATTGATATCTTAGCCCAGATTAGCGTTCAGGAACTCTTTTAACTGGCCTTTAGATAGTGCGCCCACTTTAGTGGCTGCCACTTCACCGTCTTTAAATAACAGTAAAGTGGGGATACCACGGATGCCATACTTAGGCGCAGTGCCCGGGTTGTCATCAATATTCAGTTTCGCCACGGTCAGTTTACCCTGGTACTCTTCGGCAACTTCATCGAGGATAGGTGCGATCATTTTACAAGGGCCGCACCATTCAGCCCAGAAGTCTACCAGTGTCACACCGTCTGCTTTCAGCACGTCGGTTTCGAAACTGTCGTCGGTCAAGTGAACGATTTTATCGCTGCTCATGTTTTGCTCCACAAAATTATGCCTGGCGAATTGGCGTATAATGAATCAATGTAAGTTGACTTTATTTCATTGGATACGCTTTCGTAAAGCGACATTAAGCTGATATTCTACCACACTATGAGCAAAACACACTTAACAGAAAAGAAGTTTTCCGACTTCGCCCTGCACCCTAAGGTAATTGAAGCCCTTGATAATAAAGGATTTCAGTACTGTACACCGATTCAGGCATTAGCACTGCCGTATACCCTTTCGGGGCATGATATCGCGGGTCAGGCGCAAACCGGTACGGGCAAAACGATGGCGTTCCTGACGTCAGCGTTCCATTATCTGCTGTCTCATCCTGTTGCCGAAGGCCACAAAGTGAATCAGCCCCGCGCATTAATCATGGCTCCGACCCGCGAACTGGCGGTTCAGATCCATGCCGATGCCGAGCCTCTGGCCAAAAACACCGGGTTGCGACTCGGCCTGGCTTATGGCGGCGATGGCTATGACAAACAACTGAAAGTTCTGGAACAGGGTGTAGACATTCTGATCGGAACCACCGGTCGTCTGATCGACTACACCAAACAAAATTATATCGACCTCAGTGCCATTCAGGTAGTGGTACTTGATGAAGCAGACCGGATGTTTGACCTCGGCTTTATCAAAGATATTCGCTGGTTATTCCGCCGTATGCCTGCGGCATCCCAGCGCCTGAACATGCTGTTTTCCGCGACCCTGTCATGGCGGGTACGTGAACTGGCCTTCGAATATATGAATAATGCAGAATATGTCGAAGTTGAGCCTGAACAGAAAACCGGCCACCGTATTAAAGAAGAGCTTTTCTACCCTTCTAATGAAGAAAAGATGCGTTTATTGCAATCGCTGGTGGAAGAAGAATGGCCGGACCGTGCAATTATTTTTGCCAATACCAAGCACCGTTGTGAAGATGTCTGGGGCCACCTGGCCGCTGACGGGCACCGTGCAGGCTTATTAACCGGTGATGTTCCGCAGAAAAAACGGCTGCGTATTCTGGAAGATTTCACCCGGGGACAGCTGGATATCCTGGTAGCAACCGACGTTGCAGCCCGTGGCTTGCATATTCCGGAAGTTACGCATGTCTTTAACTACGACCTGCCTGATGACCGTGAAGATTATGTCCACCGTATTGGCCGGACGGGGAGAGCAGGTGCCAGCGGGCATTCTATCAGCCTGGCCTGCGAAGAATATGCGCTGAATTTACCGGCCATTGAGGAGTATATTGGTCACAGTATTCCGGTCAGTAAATACAACAGTGACGCGTTATTGACAGATTTACCTGCACCTAAGCGCCTGGCTCGTCGTCCGGCGAATAACAACCGCAGGGGTAATAATAACAATAACCGTCGGAATGGTCCTCCACGCAATAACAACCGCAAACGTTCAGGTTAAACCCGCTTATGCAGAACGCATCATCACTTTATGCTGCTATTGATTTAGGTTCTAACAGCTTTCATATGCTGGTGGTGCGTGAAATCTCCGGAAGCATCCAGACGGTCGCACGTATTAAGCGTAAAGTGCGGCTGGCCAACGGGCTGGATCAGAATAACCACTTATCTGATGAAGCTATGGCCAGAGGCTGGCAATGTTTGCGTTTATTTGCAGAGCAACTGCAGGATATCCCGGCCAGCCAAATCCGCGTTGTCGCAACTGCCACCCTGCGGCTGGCAACCAATGCGCAACAGTTTCTGTCTGCAGCTCAGCGTATCCTGGGCAACCCTGTCGAAGTCATCAGCGGTGAAGAAGAAGCCCGTCTGATTTATCAGGGTGTGGCACATACGACCGGCGGCTCTGATCAGCGTCTGGTCGTCGATATCGGTGGCGGCAGTACCGAATTAGTCACCGGTTCAGGCGCTGACACCACCGCATTGTTCAGTTTGCCTATCGGCTGTGTCACCTGGCTGGAACGCTATTTTTCTGACCGCTATCTGACGCGTGAAAATTTCGAACAGGCAGAGCAGGCTGCCAGAGAGCATATCCGGCACATCAGTCCGGTACTCCGGCAAAAAGGCTGGGAAATTTGCGTCGGTGCTTCAGGTACCGTGCAGGCATTGCAGGAAATCATGGTTGCTCAGGGAATGGACGAACAGATTACCCTCAGCAAATTGCAACAACTGAAGCAGCGGGCTATTCAGTGCGGGAAACTGGAAGAGCTGGAGATAGAGGGGCTGACGCTGGAGCGTGCGCTGGTGTTCCCGAGTGGTTTATCCATTCTGATCGCGGTGTTCTGTGAACTGCAAATCGACAGTATGACCCTGGCCGGAGGCGCATTACGGGAAGGCCTGGTCTACGGCATGCTCAGCCTGCCTATCGATAAAGACATTCGCAACCGGACACTGCACAATGTTCAGCGGCGTTTTTCCATCGACAGAGAACAGGCCGCCCGGGTACAGCAACTGGCCGATGCTTTTTTTCGTCAGGTCAGCCACAGCTGGAACCTCGATGCACGATGTCGTGAATTACTGCTCAGCGCCTGTGCTATACATGAAATTGGCCTGAGCGTTGATCACCGTCAGGCCCCCCGTCATGCGGCTTATCTGGTGAAATCGCTCGATTTACCCGGATTTACACCAGCCCAAAAGAAACTGATTTCTTCCCTGTTAGAAAACCAGCAAGGCAATATTGATCTGGCGTTACTGACCCGGCAAAATGCCCTGCCCCCCCGACTCGCCGAACGAATTTGCCGTCTGCTCCGGCTGGCGATTATTTTCTCCAGCAGACGCCGCGACGATACACTGCCTGCGGTACGCCTGCAGGCAAACGATGATGCCATGCATCTCAGTCTGCCGGACGGCTGGCTGGAAGCGCACCCGCTACGGGCCGAATTTCTGGAGCAGGAAAGTCATTATCAAAGTTATGTACACTGGCAGCTGACCCTGGGCTGAAACAGATTACCGGCCAGCCAGCGCCAGCCGGTCAGTTTCAGTCCGCCTGCTTTTTAGATTTTTCCAGCATCGCCCGCAGACCCGCAACTCTGCTCTGGCTGTTGAGCATCCGTTGTTCGCTGCTGACTGGTTTACGTTCGCCTTCCCAGACTAAATCATCCTGTGGCAACTCAAGCAGAAAACGGCTGGGTTCAGGTCGGATTTGCTCCCCGTATTGCCGGCGCTCCCGGCACAGGGTAAATGTCAGTTCCTTTTGCGCACGGGTGATCCCCACGTAAGCCAGCCGCCGTTCTTCTTCGATATTATTTTCATCAATGCTGCTCTGATGGGGTAACAGCCCTTCTTCCATACCCACCAGAAACACATAAGGGAATTCCAGCCCTTTTGAGGCATGCAGGGTCATCAGTTGTACCTGATCCTGATCATCATCACTTTCACCACGCTCCATCATGTCGCGCAGAGTAAAACGGGTCACCACCTGAGTCAGCGTCATAGGTTCGTCAAGGTCACTGCCCTCAAGCATTTCTGTCATCCATTGAAACAGCGTGTTCACGTTTTTCATCCGCATTTCCGCGGCTTTCGGGCTGGCTGAGCTTTCAAATAACCAGCTTTCGTAGTCAATTCCCTGAATCAGTTCTCTGACCGCCGCTACTGGCTCACGCTCACTGAGTGTTACCAGAGAGTTCAGCCAGTGAGTAAAACGCTGTAAATGCTCAAGGCTGCGGGCAGGAAGGCGTTCAGCCAGCCCGAGGTCAAAACTGGCACGGAACAGACTTTTGTTGCGGATCGAGGCCCACTCTCCCAGTTTTTGTAAGGTGGCAGGGCCAATTTCACGGCGAGGTGTATTGACGATCCGCAGAAACGCGCTGTCATCTTCCTGATTCGTAAGCACCCGTAAATAAGCCAGCATATCCTTGATTTCAGGACGGGAGAAGAAAGAGGTGCCGCCGGAAATCCGATACGGAATACGGTTCTGCATCAGTAACTTCTCAAATATCCGCGACTGGTGATTGCCCCGATACAGGATTGCATAATCACGATAACGAGTCTTGCCGATAAAATGATGTGCAATCAGCTCACCGGTCACCCGCTCAGCTTCATGATCTTCATTATTGGCAGTGATCACTTTTAGCTGGCTGCCTTCACCCAGCTCCGAGAACAGCTTTTTCTCGAATACATGAGGATTATTGGCAATCAGAATATTGGCTGATTTCAGGATCCGCTGAGAAGAACGGTAATTCTGCTCCAGTTTAATCACCTCCAGGCTTGGGAAATCCTGGCTGAGTAATACCAGGTTTTGTGGCCGGGCCCCGCGCCATGAATAAATTGACTGGTCATCATCCCCGACCACCGTAAATCTGGCACGCTGGCCGGTCAGCAGCTTTACCAGCTGGTACTGACTGGTATTTGTATCCTGGTATTCATCCACCAGCAGATAGCGGATACGCTGTTGCCAGCGCTCTCTGACCTGCTCATTCTCCTGTAATAATAAGGTCGGCAATAAAATAAGATCATCAAAATCAAGTACATTACAGGATCGTAAATGCTGGTCATACAGCTGATAACAGTGGGCAAAAATATTATCCTGCGCCGACCTGGCTAAATCAGCCGCGCCGGCGGGCGACACCAGGTCATTTTTCCAGTTAGAAATCGTCGAAATCAGGTTTTGCAGCAGGGTTTTATCTTCTTCCAGCCATGGCCTGGTCAGTTCTTTCAGCAGTGCCAGCTGGTCCTGGTCATCAAACAGTGAAAAATTGGATTTCATACCCAATGCCGCGTATTCACGTTTAATAATTTCCAGCCCCAGGGTGTGGAACGTCGAGATCAGTAATCCACGGGCCTCTTTACGTCCCAGTGTCTGGGCAACACGTTCTTTCATTTCCCGTGAGGCTTTATTAGTAAAGGTAACGGCGGCAATATGCCGGGCCTGGTATCCGCAGTGACGGATCAGGTGGGCTATTTTGTTGGTGATCACCCGGGTCTTGCCGGAACCGGCACCCGCCAGCACCAGACAAGGACCGGTCACATACTCGACAGCATGTTGCTGACCTGGGTTTAAACGCATAAAAAATCGCTCTGTAGATAGCTTAAAGAATGGTATATAAGGCGGCCGGGTATACACATCTCAGATCAAGGAGCAGAGATATGGCCAAAACAGCCGCCGCGTTACATATTCTGGTCAAAGAAGAATCGCTGGCAAAAGAGTTACTGCTTCGCCTGCAAAAAGGCGCCAGCTTTCAGCAACTGGCAAAAAAACACTCCGCCTGCCCGTCGGGACGGAAAGGCGGAGAACTGGGTGAATTCCGTCGCGGTCAGATGGTTCCTGCCTTTGATAAAGCGGTATTTTCCTGCCCGCTGCTGGTTCCTTATGGTCCGGTAAAAACCAGCTTTGGCTACCACATTATCAAAGTGTTGTGGCGTAATTAACCGGTTCAGCTCACTCAGGCCAAAAATCCGTCAGCCGTCCTGTTACGGATTACTTTCCGGTACCGCCGTTCCCTGTTCACTGTCCTCCGTTACGGGTGCCAGAGCAGTAATTTTATCAAAGCGGGCTTTCAGGTCATTGACCGGAATTTCTGCTTCGCCCTGAGGCTGAACCAGCGCCATCGCCACCGGCTGCGAGAGTTGCTGATGCAACTCATGATTCAGGGCCTCCAGAGTCAGCCCTGCCAGGAATGCCTGCCGCAAACGCTGATACTGTTCCGGAGAAATATCAACGACCGCATTCTGTTGTGAACGCAGGCGCTGTGCCATCAGAGTACTGGTCCCGGTGCGGGCATAGGTCGCAAACAGGCTATTCAGTTCTGCCAGTTTTCCGGACATCAGCGTATCAAACTCCTGCTGAGTCAACCCATTATCGCGTAATTCCGCAAAATCGCTAGCGACCTTATCTGACTGTGCCGCTAATTTATCTGCCGTTGTATCAATATTTAAACCACACTGTGCACGCTGATAAAATACCCGACAGTCCAGTCCGAACCGGGTATCGGCACTGGCCTTCTCCGCATCAGCAGGTAACAGATGCCAGTAAAGCACCTCACGGGCTAAATCACTCAGCCAGTATTGTTGCAGGGACTGGGAATCCGTAATCGGCGACCAGGGCATATCCCAAATCAGGGACAACCGGTCTCCGCTCCCCTGGCTGTCTGTCAGATTCACAGCCCGATAAGATAAAGGCGGTAATACGGCCAGAGACGGCGGACTACTGCGCTGTCCTTTCAGGGATGAAAAGGCCTTGCTGATTTGTTCGGAGATTGCGCGGCTGTCAACATTACCGACCACATACAATGTCATCGCATCCGGGGTATACCATGTATGATAAAAGTCTGTTAACTGTGCAATATCAACGGGCTGTGCACTGTTTTCCTGCGGATCGTGAGATAATAATGCCGAGCCTTGCAGGCGATAACGCCACCAGACATCCGCGGTATTGGCGGGCCACGTGGCCGTCGGATCGGAAGCCGCTAATGCTGAGTTAACAATCTGTGGAGTGATCGCCATATCACCCGCCGTCGCTGATAACCACAGCAACGCATCTTTTATCAAATCCGGACGGTTTGCCGGCAGACTCAGGTTATAGCGGGTAAAATCATAGGATGTGACCGCGGGCGGTAAAGCATTGCGCTTATCAATGCTCTGCTGCCATAACTGACGCTGCTGTGTCACACTGATAGCCGAATTATGTACCAAAGCCAGCCGGGTGAGTAAATGACTGTAGCCTGTCTGTAACGGACTTTCGTTCAGAGAGCCGCTCTCGACAACTAACCGTAATTCGATACTGTCTGAAGGGCGCTGTGGTGTCGCCAGCACCTGCCAGTTGAAACCGTTTTTAAGTTTCCCCTGTTGCCAGGCAGGATCTGGCTGGAGGGCTTCTGCATGCAGCGTAAAACTGACGGCTACCAGCAGAACTCCCCCCATCCAGCGCATAAATTTGGTGCCCTGCATGTGAACCCCTACATTCAAATGGTGAAAATTATAATTTTCACTGACATTTCATTGCCATACACATTCTTCCGCTGTTTACGGATACTGTTTTGATAGAGCATCGCTTTTTTGACCACATAAAAACACGGATGTCGCATGGCAACATAAAAAATATTCGGAACATTTCGGTCGTTATTATCCAAAAGTCAGACATTGCAGCAAGGAAAAAGCAAAAATTAACGGGATTATTCAGGGAAAAGTCGCAATTACCGGTA
Source organism: Tatumella sp. JGM94 (assembly GCF_018257595.1). Lineage (NCBI taxonomy): Bacteria > Pseudomonadati > Pseudomonadota > Gammaproteobacteria > Enterobacterales > Erwiniaceae > Tatumella > Tatumella sp. JGM94. The sequence goes on from NZ_JAERJN010000033.1 coordinate 21,228, forward strand.
AAATATGGTCTGTCGCGGGTAAAACAACCGAAATACGACTTATTTTTTCACAGTAAACCCTGCGCCGGAGACAGGTTACCGCCAGGCAGCAGATGATCTTATCCGGCGTGGCACACGGTTGTACACGGATACCGGTCAGCTCAGGTTAAGCCACTGACGGTTAAACAGCGGCTCAGAAAGTGCCGGGGAGTACAGGTACCCCTGAGCAATATCAATTCCTCTGGCCAGCAGAGCATCTCGCTGTGGAATAGTTTCCACTCCCTCAGCAACCACATCCAGCTGCAGAATATTGGCCACCGCAGCCACGATACGTACCATCACATCATCACCCGGCAGACCGGCAACAAAGCTGCGGTCTAATTTCAGGCGTTTTAACGGTAATGAACGGAACTGGTGTAAATAATGCAGATTCGAATAGCCCATACCGAAATCATCCAGTACCACCGAGATACCGGTTTGTTCGACAGACTTCAGTAATGCCACCGCACTTTCCGTATCATCAAGCTGCGCTGTTTCGGTTAATTCCAGTATCAGCCCGGCAGGGTCAATCTTCAGTTCACTTAACAGATGCTGTAAATGACTGACCATCTGCGGGTCCTGTAACTGCCGCGCTGAAGTATTCACACTCAGAGGCAGCATGACACCCTGTGATTGCCAGTGTGCAACAATACGGCACGCCTCTTCAAATACCCGGCGGCCAAGCTCTGGCATCCTGCCCGTATCTTCTGCTGTCGTGATAAAATTTTCAGGCAGGGAATACAAACCATCCGCGCCGCGGACCCGCAGCAACGCTTCCGCCCCCACCAGCGCCCCGCTTCTCATATTTATCAGAGGCTGGAGCCAGAGCTCATAGTCTTTCTCATCGCAGTGCCGCAGGATGTCATGACAGGAGGATAACGGTAAGGCCGCCCCGTCAGGCAGTATTCTGCTGTTTACCGGCTGCGGTGCATACAGTGACTGATGACGGTTAACCGTTCTCACCAGAATCCCGATTTCATCATCCCGATGATTTACCGGCATTTTTAGCAAAACGCCAGGGGCGTCCTGCAAATCACGGCAAATATCCCGCAAAGGATGAATTATCAGCCGGTTAATAAACCAGCTGACAGATACGGAGAGTACAAATGCCAGCAACAGATAAGTCATCATCATCGTGGATAATGTACTGAGGATAAACTGATACACCCGCACCGAATCAGCCACTAATACCAGTGAGGCCAGTGGCCGGGGTAAACTCGCCTGATCTGTCGGATAGAGCGGGATGGTTATCTGTACGGGTAACCGAAAAATCCGGGCAATTAATGCGGGAACTTCCGCCGGTTTATTGTCAGTAAAATCGACATGCAATACCGTCAATTGTTCCGGCAAACGAATATCGGCCTGCCCGAGAATACCTGCCGGTTTCAGTGTCATTAATAACTGTTTTACGGCCGGGGCATCTCCTTTAAGTACCGCGTCTGCCAGTGGCTGACGCACGGTCCGGGCAATATTTTCCATCTGCTGTGTGTACTCAGTTTTACGCTGTTGTACGAAATGAAATAGCTGGGCCGTAATAAACAGACAGACAACGACTATTGCTAAGGCGGAGACATTGACCATCTGTTTAATGGTAAGGGAGCGTTGCACGCGCAAAATAGTCTCCGGACAAGGGGTAGGGAATTTTTCAGTATATAGCAAGACCCCCGGCTGACTATCAGATATCACCACCGCGTTGCCAGAAATTCAGTAAATTCCGATCGTTCGGCAGGGGACAATGGCCGGGGGCTGTGGCGTAACGTTTGCGCTGACATGCAATATATCAATCCGCCAGGGTTCTGCTCGCCATTACGTAAAGTTATTTTTTGCTGTCCCGCTGCGGGCGACCAGGCAAAGGGCGCAATGGCCGCGCCCTCTGCACTCCGGGCCTTAACCCGTCCGCCGCAGCGCAGCTGCTGAAACTCCGCCACTGATGGCGGAAGGAAGATGCTCAGAGCCGGACGCTTATGCCCGAAGGCGGTGGATTAGCACTGGCTATCGATAACGCTGATACGGGTATGCCGCATATCAATCCGGCGGGGTTCTGTTCGCCATTACGTAAAGTCATTTTTTGCTGCCCCGCTGCGGGCGACCAGGCAAAGGGCGCAACGGCCGCGCCCTCTGCACTCCGGGCCTGTGCGGCAGATCGTTCCGCCGCTGC
>NZ_JAERJN010000034.1:0-21150 GCF_018257595.1 Tatumella sp. JGM94
TGGCATATGGATACCGGGATAATGACTACTTCTTCCTGAAGATAAAAGCAGCGTTCCCCGGTAAAACGCGATGAACCCAAAAAAAGCCACCCTTAGGTGACTTAATTTCGCATTTGGTGCCGAAGGCCGGACTCGAACCGGCACGTATTTCTACGGTTGATTTTGAATCAACTGCGTCTACCGATTTCGCCACTTCGGCACTGAAGGGTATGCGGAAAACAAGCGGATTATACCCTGAGTGCCGGACGGTGCAAGGTGATTCCGTGACGAAGTGAATTAACTGCCGAAAAAACAAACATTCAGCCGGTTTTCTGCCACAGTGTGCCGAATGTCTTTTATCAGTGTTCTGCCCTTGCTCCTCCCCTTGCCCCTGCCGCGGGTGATAGCAGGGTCGGAGTCCTCCGATTATCAGCAGGGGGCAGTAAAAAAGGAACTAACGGAGGCTGTTACGGACTAAACTCTGGCGCAGAGTAAAAATATAATTCTGATGAGGCTGTATTTATGAAAAAGATCACACACACACCTTTACTGGCAATGGGCTTCGTCGCGGCACTGGTCAGTGCCTCTGCCTGTGCTTCCAGCTGGCAGGATAAGCTGAGCAGTACTGCTTCGGATTTAATGAACTCTTCTTCTGCCACCTCCGGTCAGGCATCAGGTGCGCAAAACGGTTTATCCCTGTCTTCAATTACCGGTCTGCTGAATGGCGGAAATAAAGCGGTCAGTTCCGACAGTATGAGTAACGCAACCGGGATTCTGCAGTATTGTGCCGAAAATAATCTGGTGAAAAATAATGTCAGTTCGGTGACGGATCAGCTGAAAAATAAACTGGGCCTGACGGACTCCGGTGCTCAGCAACAGGAAAGCGGTTATATGCAGGGACTGGAAGGACTGTTGAATACAGGTAACAACCAGCAAATCAGCCTGAAAAGCCTGAGTAATACCCCGCTGGGTGAAAAGCTGAAAACCAAAGCCTGTAACGTAGTGCTTGAACAGGGCAAAAAATACCTCGGTATGTAATTTCCCGCCGGTACAGGCCTGCCGGCCTGTACCCTTTTTGACTCCCTGCCCTCAGTTTTTTGCTGATTTATTCACCGTCTGCAGTTACTGCTACACTTTACTCCCTGAGATAACTTCGCTGCCGCCGGAAATTAAGGTTATATTCGCTAATATACCGCCGGGCCGGTATCTGCTGACAGGTATGCGCTTCCCGGACGGCGGAGCACCGGGTTGTCCCTGTCCAAAAATCTGAGGGTGTTATGCAGGAACTTATTAAAGCTGTCGGGCTGGGATTAGTGGTGTTATTACCGCTGGCTAATCCGTTAACCAGTGTCGCTCTGTTTCTTGGCCTGTCCGGAGATATGAATTTTACCGAACGCAATCGCCAGTCTTTCCAGGCTGCGGTGTATGTGTTTGCCATTATGATGGTGGCCTGGTATGCCGGTAATGCGGTACTGGATACGTTCGGCATTTCTATCCCGGGCCTGAGGATTGCCGGAGGGCTGATTGTGGCATTTATCGGTTTCAGGATGCTGTTTCCGGCACAGCAACTGCACGATACGCCGGAAATACAGCATAAGCAGGAAGAAATTGATGCCGCCGGGCCGCATAATACTCCGGTAAATATTGCCTTCGTACCGATAGCCATGCCAAGTACTGCCGGGCCGGGAACCATTGCCATGATTATCAGTACTGCATCAACGGTAAGGGCCGGGGATTTTCCGGTCTGGGTTATGCATCTGGCACCGGTAATCACTTTCCTGCTGATTTCCGTGATTTTATGGCTTTCATTACGCAGTTCCGGCGCAATTATGCGCTTTATTGGTAAAGGCGGTATCGAAGCTATTTCCCGTTTAATGGGCTTTCTGCTGGTCTGTATGGGCGTGCAGTTTGTGATTAACGGGGGGCTGGATGTCGCAGCACACCTGAAGTAAAACCGGGAAATATTTCCCGGTTTTCTGTCCCGCGGGATTTATTGCGATTTCAGTGAGTCCCGTACTTTTTTCACCTGATCAGCACTGACAGCAGCAGCCGTATTTCCCCAGCCCTGACGGACAAATGTCGCCAGAGTTGCGACCTGCTGGTCAGACAGACGGTAGGCAAAACCGGGCATTTTCAGCATTGACGGGGCTTTAGCTGTGGCTGGCAGTTGTGCGCCTTGCAGAATTATCTGAATCAGACCATGCGGATCTCTGGCATTGACAATCGACGCCTGATCCAGTTGCGGGAAAGCACGGGCAGCTCCCAGGCCGTTGGCAAAGTGACAGGCACCACAGTTGTTCAGGTATAAAACTTCACCATCAGTCAGATCAGTGGCGGCAGTAAGTTTGTCGGTGGTGAGCTGATTTTTTTGCGGGTCATAAGTCTGTAATGGCGGGTTCCCGCCGAGGAATTTAAGATAAGCAGCGATCGCCTGCAGATCCGCATCGCTCATATGGGAAGTGCTGTGTTCCACCACCGCAGTCATTTCTCCGGCAACTCCGGCTTTATCGTTACGCCCGGTTTGTAAATAGTCGCTAATTTCTTCGGGACTCCAGCGCGGAATACCTCGCAGCGAGGGAACATCCCAGCCATTCAGCGAACCACCGGAAAGAAAGCTGCTGTTACTGCTATCCAGCCCTTGTTCGTTCATCGCAAAACCACGCGGGGAGTGGCAACTGCCGCAGTGACCAAGCGACTCGACAATATATGCCCCGCGGTTGACCTGATCGCTCGCTCCGCTAACCGGCATAAACGGCTGGTCCGGGGTAAATGCCAGATTCCAGAAACGCATTCCCCAGCGCTGGCTGAAAGGAAAACTCAGCCGGGTTTGCGGTGGCTGGCTATTTACCGGGGCCACACCGTGCATAAAGTAGTTATACAGGGCGTGGATATCCTGGTCACTGATTTTGGAATAATCCGGATACGGCATCGCCGGGTACAAAAAGCTGCCATCAGCACGGACACCTTTACGCACCGCATCAGCAAACTGCTGTTCCGTATACTGACCAATCCCGGACTGTTTATCAGGAGTAATATTGGTAGAGTAAATGGTGCCCAGACCAGACTTTATCGCCAGCCCGCCGGCATAATCGGCACCGCCGCTGCGAGTATGGCAGGCCATACAGTCTCCCAGCCGTGCCAGGTACTCGCCCTGTCTGACCAACTGATCCTGATTAGTGCTGTTGCTGTTGCTGTTGCCGGTGTCCGCGGCCTGAGTACTTCCCGCCAGCCCGCAGCCCAGTAGTAATACATTCGCCAACAGCAGGCGTCTGAATGTCATTTTTATCATGATATTACACCTGTACCAGTGGGCCGGGGTTGTTCAGATACTGTTCTTTAATCGCGTTGGCTGCCATTAAGGTGATGGCACCAATAGTATCTGTCGGGTTTGACTGGAAGTTCTGCGGAAACGCATTACCTCCTGGCACAAACACATTGTGAACATCCCAGCTTTGCAGATAGCGGTTCAGGGCAGAGGTTTTCGGGTTATCCCCCATGATGGCACCACCGACATTATGGGTAGAGACATATTTGGTCAGGTCAAAGTCCGCGCCCATCGGCAGAAAACTCATACTGAAACTGTCAGGGTTCAGTTCCCTGACGATATTGCCAACAATCCCTTTCAGATATTGCTGTAACATCAGTTCATTACGTTTCCAGTTAAAAGTCATCCGCAGTAACGGCTGACCATGGCGATCTTTATAGGTCGGATCCAGGTCCAGGTAAACATCGCGGTAAGACATGCATGAGGTGGTTATCCCCACTTTCATCGAATGGCCGTACCAGTTTTCCAGGCCGTTTTTCCAGCCCGCACCCCATGAAGGCGTGCCTGGCGGCAGTGCGGTACTGATAGGTGTCCCGGTCGACTGGGCACTCTGAATTTTCGCCCCGCCGATAATCCCCAGCGCCGGACCATCAAAGTTGCCCGGAGAGATATCGTTAAACTGCACCCCGGTAGGGCCGGAACTGATAAACGGATTAAAGTTTTTATCTTTAAAAAACAGGGTGGCAGCACCATTACTCAGGAACGCATAGTTACGCCCCACTACCCCTTCTTCGGTGACCGGATTATAAGGCTGGCCGATACCGGACAGCAGCATCAGACGGACGTTATAGAACTGGAAGCTGCTGAGAATAACAATTTTCGCCGGCTGGAAGCATTCATTGCCCTGCTCATCAATATAGAGCACGCCTTTAGCGGTTTTTTTATCGTCGTGCAGTACCACTTTCAGGACTTCGGCATGTACTTCATACGAGAAGTTTTTCATTTGCTTCAGGGCATCAAGCACCGCGGTCTGGGGTGAGGCTTTAGAATAGTTCAGGCAGGGATATTTAGAGCAATAACCGCAGTAGTTGCAGGGCGCGATGGTATTACCGTACGGATTCGTCCAGACCCTCGAAGCCGCCGCCGACGGGATAGTAAACGGGTGATAACCCATTTTTTTAACCGCATCACCGAACATCACGTTGTTCAGGGTATTTTCCAGCGGTGGTAACGGCATCGGATTGGCACGCGGCCCTTCAAAAGGATCGCCGCCCTCCAGAATTTTTCCACGCAGATTACCGGCATTGCCGGATAACCCACAGATACGTTCAAATTTTTCAAACCAGGGTTCAATTTCGTCCCAGCTGAACGGAAAGTCCCTGACCCGCATATCTTCAGACAATATGCCGGGTTTGTAGGCTTCATCAGCATAGGTTTTGAGTTTAAGATCGGTGGGGGTCGGACGCAGCAAAACGCCGGTCCAGTGCATACCTGCCCCGCCAACCCCGCCGCCTGGCACAAATGCTCCCCATTTACGGGTCGGCAACGCGGTGTCCTGCATCGTATAACGGACAGTGACGGCAGAATCGGCCGGGGTGGTCATAACTTTATTACGCACCGCATAGGCATATTCATCTGCCGGTTTAGGGTAGGCAAATGCAGCGTAATCCCGCTCCGGACCTTTCTCCAGGGCACGTACCGTCAGACCTGCCATCGCCAGTTCAATGCTCATTAATGAGCCTGCCCAGCCAAATCCGCAGACCACGACATCGACTTCTTTTTTAGTTATCTGAGCCATAAGAAACCTTGTTATTCAGAAAAACAGCAATCAGGCGGTTTCGCCCAACAGGCTGACCGGACCGAGAGGATATTTGACGTTATGTTGCCTGACCCATTCCAGATAACTGGCCCTGGCGCCGGGGAAACCGATAGCAATCCAGGCTTTCATGCCCTTGTTGCCGCCATACATCGGGTCTGCAAGGTAGCCATGTTTGGTATCCGCCAATAGCTGGCTGAAAAACTGTGAGCCTTTAAGGTCATTTTCACCCAGTGCTGCGAAGTCCAGAGTGTCTTTCTGTAATGCTGTCAGTACCTTATCTTTTTCCGTCACGGAGAGCTGATGGAAAGGTTTCTGCAGATTTTGCTGACTCCATTGATTCGTCAGCCGGATACCGGTCTGATAAATCTGCTGCGGATAAAAAGGGATCTGATATCCCATAGTCGCGGGTGCGCGGGGATTAAACGGCGCTTCCATATAAATTTCTTTACCGAACTGCGGGTCATGTAACTGCTGATCGATAAATACCGGCACATTCGTTTCCAGCGCACCGGGGGCCTTGCCGGGGCCACCAGCCGGAATAATCCGGTCAGTGGCCGCCAGGATAAACTGCCATTCGTCCGCCTGAAAAAATACCGGCGGGTAGTGATCAAGTTCGGGCGCAGCCATGTCAGCTGCCTGAGCTGCGGTCAGCCCCTTCAGTACCAGTTCAGTCAGTGGCAATGCCATCAGTGAACCGAGCAGGAATTTGCGGCGGGTGGTGTTTTTTTGCAACAGCATAATTAACGACTCTCATTTGCTCAGAATATATTTATTATTAAATTGTTAACAAAACAAAAGATGGAAACGCTTCCAATACAATGACAGCGCTTACATTAGCGCACTTTAATTACAAATTTAATATACTGATAACCTAACCATCAATATTTAGCACGAAATGTCGCCACTGACCGCGGGCGGGGATCAGTATTAAACCTGGCATGCCGGGGGGAAGTTCGCCATTCACCTGTAAAATAAGCGGGTATATTTTTGCCACACCACTGTCTATAGTCTTAGTCATATCAGCGGTTATCCGTACTGGTTGCGGATAATGCCAATGAAAACCTGTCTCCCGTCTGAGGGATACGAATACTGCTAATTTTCAGAGACTGACACCGTATGACTGCACCTTTACTGATTGCCCGTACTCCGCAACTGACCCTGAACCTGTTACCGGCCCTTGCCAACCGCCACGGTTTAATTACCGGCGCTACCGGTACCGGCAAAACCGTGACCCTGCAGAAAATGGCAGAATCCTTTTCGGCGATAGGCGTACCGGTATTTATGGCTGATGTGAAAGGCGATCTCAGCGGCATTGCCAAAGCCGGCGAGAGTTCAGAAAAACTGCAGACCAGGTTAGCCAGTATCGGAGTGACCGACTGGCAGCCGCAGGATAATCCGGTGGTACTGTGGGATATTTTCGGTGAAAAGGGTCATCCGGTACGGGCGACAGTGTCCGATCTCGGACCATTGCTGCTGGCAAGGCTGCTAAACCTCAACCAGATCCAGTCCGGCGTGCTGCAAATCATTTTCCGGATCGCTGACGATCAGGGTATGCTGCTGCTGGATTTCAAAGATCTCCGCGCAATGGTGCAGTATATCGGCGATCATGCGAAAGAGTTCACCACCCGGTACGGTAATATCAGCAGTGCTTCTGTCGGGGCGATTCAGCGCGGTTTGCTGGCCCTCGAACAGCAGGGAGCTGAATACTTCTTTGGCGAACCTATGCTGGATATTAAAGACTGGCTGCAGACCGATGCGCAGGGCCGCGGTATCATCAATATTCTGAGTGCAGAAAAACTGTATCAGATGCCTGAATTGTATGCCGCCAGCCTGCTGTGGATGCTGTCGGAATTGTATGAGCAATTACCGGAAACCGGTGATACAGAAAAACCGAAGCTGGTGTTTTTCTTCGATGAAGCCCACCTGTTGTTTAATGATATTCCCGACGTATTACTGGATAAAATTCAGCAGGTAATACGACTGATCCGTTCCAAAGGCGTCGGGGTATATTTTGTCACCCAGAACCCGGCCGATATTCCCGATACAGTGCTGGGTCAGCTGGGCAACCGTGTACAGCATGCCCTGCGGGCATTTACGCCTAAAGACCAGAAAGCAGTAAAAGCCGCAGCAACCACTCTGCGGGCTAATCCGGCCTTTAATACGGAACAAGCCCTCCAGGCACTGGGCACCGGTGAAGCACTTATTTCATTCCTTGATGAAAAAGGCAGTCCGTCGGTGGTCGAACGGGCGATGGTTATTGCCCCCGGCTCACGTATGGGGCCACTGAACAGTGATGAGCGTAACAGTCTGATCAATCATTCCCCCCTGTACGGCAAATATGACGAGGTGGCGGACCGGGAATCGGCGTACGAATTATTACAGCACGCTGTTCAGTCAGCCGGTCAGCAGGCCAATGCCCCGCAGGCTAAAGGCGGTAAAGACGCGGTAGAAAATACAGTGCTGGACGGGCTCAAAAATATTCTGTTTGGCTATACCGGGCCACGGGGAGGTAAACATGACGGAGTCGTGCAGACCATGGCAAAAACCGCAACTCGTCAGGTGACTAACCAGATTTTACGGGGTGTGCTGGGCAGCCTGTTTGGCGGGCGAAAATAATCTGAACGGTTTAGTCTGATCAAGGGGCCGTTCCGGCCTCTTCGCTGTACAGGGTAAGGCTCAGACCGCCTGATAACGCCTGGTAACAATCAGCGAGACACTGCTGAGCACCGCCAGCAGCATCCGTCCGCTTTCATTTACAGACCGCCAGTGCCAGACAGATTACCGAAAACCTGCAGCGGGGCGAATATGACCTCGCCTTACCGTGTTGCCTGCATGCAGAGCGCGGGATAAAACTGGCGGTGATGCCGGTACAGCACCCGCTGGCGGTACCCAGCCTGTCAATCCGCCAGCTGACAGAACGTACCCTGCAGATTCAGCTATAGCCCGGCCGCCAGCAATCTTCGGCACTGAAACTGTTTCTGAGTTTTATCGGAGAGCTATTACAGCAACAGCATGATAATTTTTCTGCCGGCGGCGATGAATTGTCCTGAAAAAGGTCCTTTCCGGGAAAAAAGCACGACTGATTGCTATGCTGAAACCTGATAACTGTAACTTAACCCTCTGATGTTGTGAGTTTACTGAGCTGTATATGGATAACACTTCCGGTCTGAAAAAAACCAAACGTCTGGCGTTATGCCTGCTTATGCTGGCGGGCATCATTTTTCTGGTTACCCTGTTTCTGCCGCAGACGCTGCCGGTACAGGCAGTAAAATCGGTGACCGAAGCGGCTATGGTCGGGGCACTGGCAGACTGGTTTGCGGTCAGTGCCTTATTTCACCGCATTCCGTTGCCCTTTATCGGCCGGCATACCGCGATTATTCCACGCAATAAACAGCGAATTGCCGATAGTCTTGGCCGGTTTGTCGAAGAAAAATTTCTCAGTCCCGACAGTATGATTACCCTGCTGCGCCGTCAGGATCTGGCAGGAAAACTGGCCGGCTGGCTGACCGTACCACAGAATGCCGGGCGGTTGAGTACCTTGCTCTGTCAACTGATCAGCGGTTTTCTGAATGCCGGAAATGACCAGCATATCCGGCGGTTTTTGCGTCAGGGGATAAGCCGTGCTATCGACAGTGTGGATTTCAGTCAGACTGCCGCCCGACTGCTGGAAAGCCTGACCCGTGAAAACCGCCATCAGGCACTGCTGGACTCACTGATAGCACAGGTCGTGCAGGTGCTGGAAAATCCACAGTCACGACAGTTTATTGCCGGACAAATCAGCCGCTGGTTCCGCCAGGAATACCCGACCATGGCACGGCTGGTGTCAGTGGAATGGCTGGGCGAAAAAGGCGCGGATAAAGTGACGGCGATGGTGGATTCTCTGCTGCTGGATGTCGCGCAGGATCAGCACCATCAGTTACGTGACAGCGTTAACCGCAGCGTACAGCGGTTTATTGAGGCATTGAAACAAGATCCGCAGATGCAGCAACGCGCCCGGCAACTGAAAACATGGCTTAAGGAAGATGAAACCTTTAACCAGTATACGGGGGAACTGTGGGACGATCTTCGCCGCTGGCTGACAGAGGATATGCAACAGCCAGAGTCAGCCACCGGCAGACAAATTCGTCAGGCTACCCTGCGGGCCGGAGAAGCCCTGCAAAAAGATCCGCAACTGCGGGCTTCCCTGAACCGGCATATTGAACAGGCGGCGACCCGCTGCGGGCCGGACGTCGCCCGCTTTCTGACGCGTCATATCAGCGATACCATTAAAAGCTGGGATAACCAGCAATTATCAGCCCAAATCGAGCAGAATATTGGCCGTGATTTACAGTTTATCCGTATTAATGGCACTCTGGTCGGCGGGGTTCTCGGACTATTACTGTTTTTAGTCTCCCGGTTACCGGAATTTATTCAGTTATTACGCCACTGGCTGACATTATAACTTCCGCTAAAAGAAATAAGTAACCGACTAATGATTAAATATAATTAATAGTACTAAATACGTAATATTATTTTTTCAGAATGAAATAACATTCCCGGGGCATAATTCTGGACAGGATTTATTTTATTGGTTATAAAGCCGCATCGTCAGGAAGACATGAATTAATTAAGGATATCAGCCTTGAAGCGACTCTCTGTAACCCTGCTGTGCTCTGCCTCTCTGGTCCCTGCGCCAGGTAATGCCGGTATTATGCGTGAAGATGTCCCGGTTCAGGAATACCGTGACTTTGCGGAAAACCTCGGTAAATACCGCCCGGGAAAACAGAATGTCAGCGTATTAAAAACTGATGGCAGCACTGCCGGTATATTACGTTACCCGATACCGGATTTTGGTGCGGTAAACACCCAGGGATATGCCACCCTGATATCCCCCTCGTATATTGTCAGTGTCCGGCATAATGGCGGTTATAAAACAGCAGATTTCGGTAATAATGCAAATTTCAAAACAAAATATAGTTTAATTAATCGTAACGATGATACTGCGCGTGATTTTCATGTCCCGAGACTGAATAAAGTTGTTACGGAAGCGGCCCCGGTACCCACGGTTAAAGGTAAAGACCTCGCCAAAAATAAAGACCGCTATCAATGGTTTGCCCGTGTCGGCGCGGGCACACAATACCAGGTCGATGCCGATACCGGCGGACTGAGTTACCTGTCAGGTGCTTATCAATGGAAAAGCGGTGGCACTATGACAGAACCCACTTTCGAAAGCTGGCGGCTGCGCTGGTATAACTACTCGCCAGAGGATCCGCGGGTTCAGCCACTGGACTCCTCTCCCAGGCCCGGTGACAGCGGCAGCCCGATGTTCGTTTACGATAATCAGGAAAAAATCTGGAAACTGGCCGGCGTCCTGACCAGTATTTCCGGGTCTGAGCCGTATAATCTGCGGGGCTATGTCCTGTTTCTGCAGGATGCTCATCTCGCTGCCGTACAACAGGAGAATACCGACCCGGCCGTCACTGACCGCCGCTCTGCGGGGGATATTCTCTGGTCAGCGGACAGCATTCGCCAGGCTGATACTCAGTGGCAATGGCATGGTACCGACACCCTGATTCCGGCACTGGCAACGAATGAACAACTGGATGCCAGTAAAGACCTGCAATTTAACGGGGAAGGCGGCACTATTATATTGCAGCAGTCCGTTAACCACGGTGCCGCAAAATTACAGTTTTCCAATAATTATCAGGTCGTTTCCGGGCCCGGTGAAGATGCCCGCTGGGTGGGTGGCGGTATCGAAGTCGATGAGAATTATACGGTGGACTGGCAGGTTAACGGTCAGGCCGGCGATGTGCTGCATAAAATCGGTGCCGGTACCCTGTGGGTTCACGGGCAGGGAGCAAACCCCGGTGCGCTGAACACCGGTGACGGAGTGGTGATCCTCGACCAGCAGCCGGACAGTAACGGTAAAATACAGGCCTTTTCCGCGGTGACGCTGGTCAGCGGACGCCCGACAGTTGTGCTGAACAGTGCTGATCAGGTCAGCAGTGACAATATTCAGTTTGGCTACCGGGGCGGCAACCTGGATTTAAATGGCCAGTCATTAGTCTTTAGCGAAATAAAACATAATGATAACGGGGCACGCTTACTGAATAATAATGCTCTGCAGGCCTCTGAGGTGACACTGTATGGGGCGGATTATCAGTTTTCCGGCAGTCTCGGCAGCCCGCAGGCCAGCGGGAAGCTGAATCTGACCAGCCTGTCAGACGGGCGACTGAGTGGCGGTGCCAGCCTGGCGGAACTGGCGGTGAGCAGCGGTCACCTGCAACTGGCCGGGCAGCAGGAACTCCATGCCGGTAATGTGCTGTACAGCGATGACTGGCAGCCGCAGACGTATACTGCAGAAACAGCCAGAGTCGCGACAGACAGTCGCCTGACGGTGGCAGAGCATGCCACCCTTAATGCAACAACCCTCCTGTCAGATAACGCCGGGCTGATAATGCAGGCCCGCAGTACCCTGCAGGGCAGCGTGCTGCTGGAGACTGACCGTTCGCAACTGATTGCCGATATCAGCCCGCGGGTCAGTACTCTCGGCGAGTTGTCCGCACAAATTGATGCGCAGATCACCGGCGAGGGAACGCTGGAAAAAACCGGTACCGGACGGCTGACGTTAACCGGTGACAGCAGCAATAAGGGCGGGATCCGTGTCCGCGAAGGTGAGCTGGAAGTCCGCTCCGTGGTCAGCGGCCCGCTGAATATGTTTGCAGAAACAACACTCTCCGGCCCGGGCCGCCTCGGGGCAGTTTCCGGAGGGAAGAACGTCACCTTTTATCCCGGCCTGCACCGACAGTCAGAAAACGACTGGGCGGTTATGAAGATGGCCAGTCTGGATATACCTGACGGTGGTCAGTTGATCCTGAATTCAGGCTTTAGCGGCACAACTACCGATCGTTTGCTGATTGAGGGTGACCTGAATAGCCGTGCCGGTTCACCATTGCTGGTAAGTGTTAACTCACAAGGGATCTGGCGAAATACCGATACGAATGGCAATAACCATGCGGACAGCAACGAAGGTATCTCATTAGTTCAGGTCGGCGGGGCCTCTGATGAGACGCGGGTAAAGCTGGCGGGTGGTTATGTGGCCCGTGGTGCCTGGGCATATGATTTATATGCCTTCGCCCCGGGAAAATCAGACGCAGGTGAACGCTTACTTACCGGAGAAGGTAATCAATACTGGGATTACCGTCTGCAAAATATTCTGCTTAACAGTGACGGTAATACAGTACCTGTGGCACCGGAACCCGCGCCCCAGCCAGATCCGCAACCGGTACCGGAACCCGCGCCGCAGCCAGACCCGCAGCCGGTACCGGAACCCGCGCCGCAGCCAGACCCGCAACCGGTACCTGCACCACAGCCAGACCCGCAACCGGTTCGTCCGGCAACCACACCACAGGTGCCGTCCTATATTTCACTGCCGTCAGCCCTGGGGAATTTCAGTTCAGCCATACAGGAGATGCTCAGCGATAGCGTACGTGTTCAGGACCGGGCAATATTCGCTTATGGCTATCATAGCGAGGAGCGTTACCACACGGCCGGTGACTTTGCCCGCTACGGGTATAATTTTACCAGTAAATCTAATGGCTGGATGCTCGGCGGTCGCTGGCAACTGGCCGTATCGCCATGGCAGCAAATCACCGTCGGCGCGGGAGTGAGTAAGGGCTCACTTTCAGTAAAGCCCTCTGCTGCTGACGGAGACAGCCGCACAGCATTTGATACCCTGAGTATTAACAGCCTGCTGCGCTGGCAACACAGAGATGGCTGGTGGCTGGAAATGCCCGCCGGGTATACGCGCTTCAGTGGTACGGTGCATACCGGTTTACGCGGTGGTGTTGCCAGCCCGAAAGCTGGTAGCTGGACCGCCGGACTGGATGCCGGTAAACGCTGGCAGTCAGCAACACAAAGTATCACCCCGCTACTGGGGATACGCTGGCAGTATCTGAATATCCGGCCATTTAGCGATGAAGATCAGGCTCAGGTCCGCTACCGGATACAGCGCAACCCTGATTTCAGTGCCGGTGCGGGCTACCGGCTGGATCTCGGAAATCTGACTGCCGGAGTCGATTTACGGTTAATTCATCGTCCGGGCGGTGGCAGCCAGGCGATTATCAGTGACGGCCTGACATCCTCCAGTTTCAGTGCCGGGCGTGGTGGTGACAGCGTACAGCTGAAAACCAGGGCCGCATTACGGCTGACGGAGAACACGACACTGACGACCGGTATGCAGTACCAGACACGGCTGCAAAAAGAAGGTATTGATGACTGGAATATCCTCAGCGGTCTGGAAGTGAGCTTCTGAGAAACAGGCATAAAAAAGGGGTTCACCGCACAAGTGAACCCCTTTTTTCAGGCAGCCTTTAGCGCCGTTTAATCAGTAAATAGAAGCTGATAATAAAGAACGCGGCACTCGGTAAAATAGCGCCGAGGAAAGGAGGCAGCCCGTAGACCAGGCTGAGTGGCCCAAAGATCTTATCCAGTACATAGAACAGGAAGCCAAAACTGATACCGGTTACCACGCGCATTCCCATAGAGACACTGCGCAGCGGACCAAAAATAAACGATAATGCCATCAGCATCATTACGGCCACCGAAAGAGGCTGTACTGCTTTACTCCACATATTCAACTGATAACGCTCTGCTTTCTGTCCGCTTTGTTTCAGATACCTGATGTAATCATTCAGTCCGCGGATAGATAATGAATCCGGGTCCAGCGCCACAACATTCAGTTTTTCCGGGGTCAGGCTGGTTTTCCAGACGCCGGTCACGGTCTGAGAGCCGGTAATTTGCTGCGGGTTAGTCAGGTCTGATTCATCCACCTGTACCAGGTTCCACTGGTGTTGTCCGCTATCCCAGTCGGCCGTCGCCGCGAAACGGACATCTTCCAGCCGGCGCTGATCATTAAAGCGGTAAATACTGACGCCTTTCAGCTGATTTTCGCTCTGGATATGCTCAATAAAGATAAAGTTATTACCATCTTTAGCCCACAACCCGCCCTGAGTCGACAGTAGTGAACCTCCGAGCATTTGCTGGGCGCGGTAATTGTGCGCCATCTGATCACCCTGTGGTGCCACAAACTCGCCAATCGCCATCGACAGTAATACCAGCGGGATAGCTGTTTTCATCACTGAAAGAGCAATTTGCAGGCGGGTGAAACCGGAAGCCTGCATTACCACCAGTTCGCTGCGCTGTGCCAGGCTGCCCAGTCCGAGTAAGGCCCCCAGTAAAGCGGCCATCGGAAAAAACAGTTCCAGGTCTGACGGCACACTTAACAGGGTAAAATAACCGGCGTCCAGCGCCGTATACGCGCCCTGGCCGGTTTTTCTTAACTGCTCAACAAATTTGATAATGCCCGACAGAGACACCAGCATGAACAGAGTCATCATGATGGTGTTAAATATGGTTTTACCAATATAACGGTCCAGTACTCCAAACATCAGACCACCTCACTGCGGCTGAAACGGGCCCTGAATCGACGCATCGGCAGGGTATCCCACAGGTTCAGGACAATCGCCAGCAACAGATATCCGAGATTAACTGACCACATCCAGACGGCAGGATCAAGACGGCCCTTACCGGCATTTGAGCGGAATGAACTCTGTACCAGGAAGAAAATCAGATACAGCAACATTGCCGGCAGCATCGATAAGACCCTTCCCTGACGCGGGTTAACCACACTCAGTGGTACCACCATCAGCGCCATAACCAGTACCGAGAATACCAGAGTCAAACGCCAGTGCAGCTCCGCACGGAATGCCGGTGAAGGGTTATGCCACAGGGTACTGAATGTCGCCTGGTCCGTATCATTCGGATCCAGAGTGGCCTCTTTATAGCCCATCACCGCCTGATATTTGGTGAAGTCAGTAATACGGAAATCGCGCAGCATCGCCGTGCCTTCAAAGCGGGTTCCTTTATCGAGGATCACCGTCTGGGAACCGTCAGCATGCTGTTCCATATGGCCCTGGTCCGCCACCACGACCGAAGGACGGGCATTTCCTTTGGGCCGCAGCTGTGCCAGGAAAACATTACCGAACTTGTTGCCTTTCACGTTCTCGATAAACAGTACTGAGTTGCCGTCACCGGAAGTACGGAATTGTCCGGCTGCCAGCGCGGCTGCCCCCGGGTTGGCTCTGGCGTTCTGGGTCACCTGATCCTGGTAGCGCGCCGACCATGGCCCCAGCCAGGTGACGTTAATCGCCGCCAGAGCAGCCGTCAGCAGCATCAGCAACAAGGCCGCCTTCACCAGCACACTTTTGCCCAGACCACAGGCATGCATGACCGTGATTTCGCTTTCGGTGTACAGCCTTCCCAGCGTCATCAGGATCGCCAGAAACAGGCTTAATGGCAGGATAAGTTGCGCCATATCAGGCACCCCTAATCCCAGAAGAGTAAGAACTAAATTTGTCGGGATATCGCCGTCTACCGCCGCTCCGAGGATCCTGACCAGCTTCTGACAAAAGAAGATCAGTAGCAGGACAAACAGAATGGCGAACTGACTTTTAAGCGTCTCCCGAACCAGATATCTAATGATAATCACGCTAAATACGCCTGTGAAAACTTGTCTTTTTGCAGGAAAGTCGATAGTTTCAACGCTTATTAGCCATTTTAATTCATCAATGGCTGCCATCGTGGCTAAAATTGTATGACCACCTTCTCAGGATACTGAGGTATCAGCCCTCAGAATCTTAACTTATTATGACGCCGATATGGTGTTTGTCATGGTACAACTGTTTCATAATAAGAATAAGAGTTATACATTCTAGCGATAGCAAACGCTGTTGTCTTTAAGATTCAGGAGAATACATGGAGTTCAGTGTAAAAAGCGGTAGCCCGGAAAAACAACGCAGTGCCTGTATTGTTGTCGGCGTATTTGAACCTCGTCGTCTGTCGCCGATTGCCGAGCAACTCGACAAGATCAGCGATGGCTATATCAGTGCCCTGCTTCGCCGCGGCGAACTGGAAGGAAAAGTGGGCCAGACCCTGTTACTGCACCATGTGCCGAACATTCTCTCTGAGCGCATTCTGCTGATTGGTTGTGGTAAAGAACGTGAACTGGACGAGCGTCAGTATAAGCAGATTATTCAGAAAACCATTAACACCCTGAATGATACTGGCTCAATGGAAGCCGTCTGTTTTCTGACCGAGTTACATGTTAAAAGTCGTAACAATTACTGGAAAGTACGTCAGGCGGTCGAAACGGCGAAAGAATCTCTGTACTGCTTTGATCAGCTGAAAAGTAATAAAGCTGAACCACGCCGTCCGTTACGCAAAATGGTCTTTAATGTGCCGACCCGCCGTGAGCTGACCAGTGGCGAACGTGCCATCCAGCATGGTCTGGCCGTTTCGGCCGGGGTTAAAGCAGCTAAAGACCTCGGTAATATGCCACCGAATATTTGTAATCCGGCATATCTGGCTTCTCAGGCCCGTCAGTTAGCGGACGCTTACAGCCAGAATATCACCACCCGGGTGATTGGTGAGCAGCAGATGAAAGAACTGGGGATGAATGCTTATCTGGCGGTCGGTGCCGGTTCGCAGAACGAGTCCCTGATGTCAGTGATTGAGTACAAAGGTCATCCGGATGCGGATGCCCGGCCGATTGTACTGGTCGGTAAAGGTCTGACTTTCGATGCCGGAGGGATTTCCCTGAAGCCCGGCGAAGGCATGGACGAAATGAAGTACGATATGTGTGGCGCCGCGACAGTCTATGGTGTGATGCGTATGGTCGCCGAGCTGAAACTGCCGCTGAATGTGGTAGGTGTGCTGGCCGGGTGTGAAAATATGCCTGACGGCCGGGCGATGCGTCCGGGGGATGTTCTGACAACCATGTCTGGTCAGACCGTCGAAGTGCTGAACACCGATGCCGAAGGCCGCCTGGTGCTGTGTGATACCCTGACCTACGTCGAGCGTTTCGAGCCGGAAGTGGTTATTGATGTCGCCACCCTGACCGGTGCCTGTGTGATTGCCCTCGGCCACCATATCAGCGGACTGTTATCTAACCATAACCCGCTGGCCCATGAACTGATTGGGGCTTCCGAGCAGTCCGGTGACCGTGCATGGCGTTTACCAATGGCTGATGAGTACCAGGAACAGCTGGAATCAAACTTTGCCGATATGGCCAATATCGGCGGACGCCCCGGCGGAGCTATCACTGCCGGATGTTATCTGGCCCGCTTTACACGTAAGTATAACTGGGCTCACCTGGATATTGCCGGTACCGCATGGCGTTCAGGGAAAGCCAAAGGTGCTACCGGACGTCCGGTTCCGCTGCTGTCACAGTTCCTGCTGAACCGTGCCGGGCTGGGTAACGACGAGTAAACCGCCTGCCGCTGTACACCCGGCCCGCCAGGGTGTACGGTTTTTGATCTGCAGTCGCGGCATCATTTATTTTATGAGTGACTCCGGTCACTCTTTTTACTTCATGAAACACAGGCAATCCCATGAAAAATGCCACGTTTTATCTTCCTGGTCCCGATCTGCAACAGGATACCCTGTCTGCGGCAGAAGCACTGGCCTGCGAGCTGGCTGCTGCCCGCTGGCGTGAAGGTAAACGCATCCTGGTCGCCTGCGAAAACGAACAACAGGCTATTCGCCTTGATGAGGCGTTATGGCAACGTCCGGCAGAGGCATTTGTTCCGCATAATCTGGCCGGTGAAGGCCCGCGTTATGGCGCGCCGGTTGAACTGGCCTGGCCGGAGAAACGCGGCAGTACTTCCAGAGATTTGCTGATTAACCTACTGCCGTGGTTCGCAGATTTTGCTACTGCTTTCCATGAAGTGATAGACTTCGTTCCTGATGAAGAATCTTTGAAGCAGCTGGCGCGTGACCGCTATAAAGCGTATCGCAGCGTCGGTTTCCAATTGAATACGGCAACGCACTCCGCGCCAAAAACGACATAGCAGAAATGGAAAAAACATATAATCCGCAAGAGATAGAACAGCCGCTTTACGAGCACTGGGAAAAGCAAGGCTATTTCAAACCCAATGGTGATACCCGCCAGGAAAGCTATTGCATTATGATCCCGCCGCCAAATGTGACCGGCAGTCTGCACATGGGACATGCTTTCCAGCAGACAATTATGGATACCATGATCCGTTACCAGCGTATGCAGGGGAAAAATACCCTGTGGCAGGCAGGGACTGACCATGCGGGTATCGCTACCCAGATGGTGGTTGAACGTAAAATCGCTGCGGAAGAAGGTAAAACCCGTCAGGACTACGGCCGCGAGGCGTTTATCGACAAAATCTGGGAATGGAAAGGCGAATCCGGGGGCACTATCACCCGCCAGATGCGTCGTCTGGGTAACTCTGTGGACTGGGAACGTGAGCGTTTCACCATGGACGAAGGGTTATCCAATGCGGTTAAAGAAGTGTTTATCCGTCTGCACAAAGAAAATCTGATCTACCGTGGTAAACGGCTGGTGAATTGGGATCCGAAACTGCGCACCGCTATTTCCGATCTGGAAGTTGAAAACCGTGAGTCGAAAGGCTCTATGTGGCATATCCGTTATCCGCTGGCGGATGGCGCGAAAACTGCCGAAGGCAAAGATTACCTGGTGGTCGCCACAACCCGTCCGGAAACTCTGCTGGGGGATACGGGCGTTGCTGTTAATCCGGAAGATCCGCGTTATAAAGATCTGATCGGTAAAGAACTGATACTGCCACTGGTTAACCGCCGGATCCCGATCGTCGGTGACGAACATGCCGATATGGAAAAAGGCACCGGTTGTGTGAAGATCACACCTGCCCATGACTTTAATGACTATGACGTCGGACGTCGCCATAAGCTGCCGATGATCAATATTCTGACCTTTGATGGCGATATTCGTCAGCTGGCTCAGGTTTATGATACTAACGGTGAAGAAAGTAGCGTTTACGATGCCGCGATCCCTGCTGAGTTTGCCGGGCTGGAGCGTTTTGCGGCCCGTAAAGCCATCGTTTCTGCCGTCGATGCGGCCGGTTTACTGGAAGAAATTAAGCCTCATGATCTGACCGTACCTTACGGCGATCGTGGTGGCGTGGTGATTGAACCTATGCTGACCGACCAGTGGTATGTGCGTACTGCACCACTGGCGAAAGTTGCCGTTGAAGCCGTCGAGAACGGTGATATTCAGTTCGTCCCTAAACAGTACGAGAATATGTATTTCTCATGGATGCGTGATATCCAGGACTGGTGTATCTCCCGCCAGCTATGGTGGGGTCACCGTATTCCGGCCTGGTACGATGATAACGGTAACGTTTTTGTCGGCCGTAATGAAGCCGAAGTCCGTGCCGACAATAATCTGGCAGATGATGTCGCGCTGCGTCAGGACGAAGACGTACTGGATACCTGGTTCTCTTCCGGTTTGTGGACTTTCTCTACCCTTGGCTGGCCGGAGAATACCGAGGCTCTGCGCACTTTCCATCCGACCAGTGTGGTGGTCAGTGGCTTTGATATTATTTTCTTCTGGATTGCCCGCATGATCATGCTGACCATGCACTTTATGAAAGACGAAAATGGTAAGCCACAGGTTCCTTTCAAAACCGTCTATATGACCGGCCTGATCCGTGACGATGAAGGACAGAAAATGTCCAAGTCGAAAGGTAACGTGATCGATCCGCTGGATATGGTGGACGGTATTTCACTGCCGGATTTGCTGGAAAAACGTACCGGCAATATGATGCAGCCGCAGCTGGCAGAAAAAATCCGTAAGCGTACCGAGAAGCAGTTCCCGAATGGTATTGAACCTTCCGGCACCGATGCGCTGCGCTTTACCCTGGCAGCACTGGCTTCTACCGGCCGTGATATCAACTGGGATATGAAGCGACTGGAGGGCTACCGCAATTTCTGTAATAAGCTGTGGAATGCCAGCCGTTTTGTACTGATGAACACCGAAGACCAGGATTGCGGATTTAATGGTGGTGAGAAAGTTCTGTCGCTGGCTGATCGCTGGATCCTGACTGAGTTTAACCGTACGGTTAAAGCATACCGCGAAGCACTGGATAGTTATCGTTTCGATATCGCTGCCGGTCTGCTGTATGACTTTACCTGGAACCAATTCTGTGACTGGTACCTGGAACTGACCAAACCGGTCATGAACAGTGGCAGTGAGGCAGAACTGCGCGGTACCCGTCATACACTGGTGACGGTACTGGAAGCGTTACTGCGCCTGGCGCATCCGATTATTCCGTTTATTACCGAAACCATCTGGCAACAGGTGAAGGTTCTGACCGGTAACAGCGATGACACTATTATGCTGCAGCCATTCCCTGCCTACGATGCGGCGAAGGAAGATGCGCAGGCACAGGCAGACATCGAATGGATTAAGCAGGCTATCGTATCAGTACGTAATATTCGTGCTGAAATGAATATTGCCCTGAGTAAACCACTGGATCTGCTGCTGCGTGGCGCTACCCCCGAAGTACTGCGCCGTGTGGAAGCGAACCGGACCTTCCTGCAACGTCTGGCACGCCTGGAAAGCCTGACACTGCTGGCCGCCGATGATAAAGGCCCGGTTTCTGTGACTAAGCTGGTCGAGGGTGCCGAGTTACTGATCCCGATGGCCGGACTGGTTAATAAAGAAGCCGAACTGGAACGTCTGGCAAAAGAGCTGGCGAAAGTGGATCTCGAAATTGAGAAAATCGACACTAAACTGGCTAACGAAGGCTTCGTCGCCCGTGCCCCTGCCGCTGTGGTAGAGAAAGAGCGTGAACGTCTGAGTGATCTGCAACAGGCCAGAGTGAAAATTATCGAGCAGCAGGCAGTCATCGCTGCGCTATAAGTTTTCCGTTATCCTTTACTGTTTAAAGCCGGGTTTGTCCCGGCTTTTTTGTGCCGGGAACATTTTTCCGACGGCAAGTCTCTTGCTACCGATCGGACGGGTTAAGGCCCGGTGGCGTGGGCCTTAACAATCCGTGCCGGGGCGTCACCTTTTAGTGCGGAGTTACTGGTTTTTGGCATAAGCTTCCGGCTCTGAGCATCTTCCTTTATCAGATACCTTTATCGCTGAAACAGTTTTGCTGCAATCGGCGTTATCGATAATCAGTGCGAATCCACCGCCTTCGGGCATAAACGTCCGGCTCTGTGCATCTTCCTTCCGCCATCAGTGGCGGAGTTTCAG
>NZ_JAERJN010000035.1:0-15844 GCF_018257595.1 Tatumella sp. JGM94
GTGGCGGTCTCAGTCCGGAACAATTTGAAAACCAGACCCTCGCTTAGGGCCGTGTCCATATTACGCGGGTAGGATCACAGAACTCTATCCAGAGTATTCAGACTCGTCTGGCTCAAGCGTTCTTACTTAACCAGTCAGCAACACGAGATGCCGAAAGGGTAACCGCCGAAGAAGTTCAGTTCATGGCTCAGCAATTAGAATCAGTGTTGGCTGGCGTCTACATATCCTTATCTGCAGATCTACAGATGCCTATTGTACGTGTACTACTGAATCAGTTACAAGCAACTAACAAAATACCACAGTTACCACCAGAAGCGTTGAATCCTTCAATCTCTACTGGTTCAGAGGCACTAGGCAGGGGACAGGATTTGAACAACCTTCAACAGTTCATTCAAGCAATCGGTATGGCGGATCAGCTCCAGCAAGATTCAGATATCAACATCAGTACATTGAAACTGCGATTGGGTAATGCGATGGGGATCGATACATCCGGTCTGTTATTGACGCCAGAAGAAAAAGCCCAAGCTCAGGCTCAGCAAGCACAGCAACAGTTACTTAAGCAAGCAACCGAATCAGCAGGTCAGGGACTGGGGCAAATGGCAACTAAAGATCCAGAGACACTATCAAGTGCTATGAGTAACTTGGGAATTAGTCCAGAAGCATTACAACAGCAAGGACTAAATCAATCACCACAAAGTTAATAAATATCAATAATGGCAATTAATTTTGTCATTATTGATAAATAATTAAGAATAAAATAACGAGGAATTTTTTCTTATGGAAGAGAATTTTGAAAATACAAATACTGAAAGTACTACTGATGATTATATTCAACACGAAGAAGTAATTTCAGAAGAAGAAAGACATAATCAGGAAATGCTGGAATTAGCAAAGAACACTACCACTCGTGATAAAAATGGTTTTATTGAAGTAGTTGAATCGGAACCTGAGTCAGAAGAAGTTGAAGATGTACCAGAAGTTGATGAAACTGAAAGTGAAGAACCAGAAGTTAAATCATTAAAAATTGAAGAGCATGAAGTTCAGAATTTAGATGATGCTGTATCAAATTTATCAGACAGTCAGGAAGCATTTAAAGACCTTTTGAATACTGCTCGCGATAAAGGTATTACTGATGAATTTATTAACTCTGTAATGGATGAAATTTCTGATACTGATACTCTATCTCCTAAAACAATAAAAGCATTACAGGAATATGGGTATACAGAACGTTTTGTAAAAAACTATATGGCACAGCAGAAAGCAGTAGTTGAACAATATGCTCAATCACTCGTTAATTATGTTGGTGGTACTGAAAGTTGGAATTCTATTATTTCACATCTTGAAACTAATCCAGCTATGTTAGGAATGCTTCAATCAGCAATGGATTCAAATAATATTGAGAATACAAAAGCCATTCTTAATATGACAATGAATAGTATCAACTCGACAAATGAGATTACTAAGTACAAAGAAGATCAGAAAAAAATTGAACGCTATGGTGAAAAGAAAACTAATTCTGTCGCTAATGTTTCAAAACCACAATCACAGCCTGTACAGAAAACTGGTTTTAGTTCTCAAAAAGAAATGGTAGCAGCAATTAATAACCCAAAATATGCTAATGATGAATCTTATCGTAAAGAAGTACAATTAAAGATCCAACGTAGTAATTTTTAATAAATAAATAAATGAATGAAACATCTAAAGGGAACTTTTCCATTATTCCCTTTTAATTTAGAACAATGGAAGTTCTAAAAATTTTAATTATATAACTAAATTTTAAATATTTTCATGGAGGAAAATATATATGTCAACTATGTCTAATGGTTCACGTCCCGGTCTAGATACTGGTGTAGGGTCAACTTCAACCGACACTACTGGATTGTTTTTAAAAGTATTCTCTGGAGAAGTCCTCGCTGCGTTCCAGCGCTCAACGGTTGCCACGAATAACGTTATTACCCGTACAATCACAAGTGGCAAAAGTGCCCAGTTCCCAGTTCTCGGCCGCGCGGCTGCTAAATTACTGACTCCTGGAAATTCTTTGGATGACCAGCGTACCGCAATCAAAAATACCGAAAAGGTCATCACAATCGATGGGCTTCTGTCCGCTGACTGTCTGATCTATGATATGGATAGTTTCCAGAGCGCTTATGATTTTCGTTCAGTCTATAGCAATCAGCTCGGTGAGGCACTGTCTCAGAATCTCGATGCTGCTATCCTCGCAGAGATCGCAAAATTGGCAAACACTGCAGCAGCTTCAATCAACGGTTTAGGTGCTCCGGCTGTTGTTTCCATGGGTGAAAAACCTACTACTCAGGCAGGAATCGGACAGAAGATCATCGATGGTCTGCTGGCAGCCTCTGCTACTTTGGATAGCAACTATGTACCAGCAGCACAGCGCGTTGCTTATGTAACCCCTAATACCTACAACGCGATTCTGTCAGCACTGGGTCCAAATTCTGCTCAGTATCAGACTATCGGTGATCTGGGTAATGCTACTCTGACCAATGTTTCAGGATTTACCGTAGTAAAAGCTCCTACCTTAACCGCTGGTACTACCGAGCATGTATTCCCAACTACTGGTGAAGTTACAGCTAGTAATGTGGCTTGTTTGATCGCTCATCAGTCATCCGTTGGCGTGGTTAAGATCAAAGACATCAGCATAGAGCAGGCTCGCCGTCCGGAATATCAGGCTGACCAGATCATTTCTACTATGTCTGTTGGTGTCGGTGGTCTTCGTAATGAGGCTGTCGGAGCATTGGTTTTCGAAGAAGCTTCAGCATAATAACTAACTAAAATAAAAATAACTTTTACCCATTCAGATATATTTCTGAGTGGGTTTTTTTTAAGGAAAAAATTATGGCAGTAACGAATTTAACAAATTTAAATGATCCAACTACACTGATGGCAGTAAATGAAATTATCGGTTCCATCGGGGAGAGTCAGTTAGATTCAATCGATACAGAAAACGTTGATGCTGTTAACGCTGTTAGAATTTTAGAGAAACAGTCCAGAATCGTTCAATCCAAAGGGTATACATTTAATACTGAACTACTTACATTAAAACCAGATTCTAAAAGTAATCAAATTCGATACAGTACATATTGGATTAAAGTTACTGATCCTTTTCATCAGACTAATTATATTAATAAAAATTCATTACTTCATGATCGAGTAAATCAGACTGACATTTTTGATAATGATATCACATTAGAAATAATTGCTTTTCGTCCATTGAATGAACTACCGGATTGTTTCTTGAATTATATTATTGCCCGTTCCGTGAGGCAGTTTAACAGTTCATATTTTGGTGACAATAATATTGATTCAATTTATCAAGGTATCGAATCAGAAATGAAAATAGAGTGTTTTAATTATGACATGGACTATTCAGATTTTAATATGATTTATGATAATCCATTTACAGCAAGCAGAGCGTACCGGAGATAATTATGGCATTACAAAGTCAGGAAATAAAAAACCTCATTCAAGGTATCAGCCAACAACCAGATTGGTTAAGATTTCCATCTCAAGCTGAAACACAAATAAATGCTTTCAGTTCTGAAAGTGATGGTCTTTTAAAACGTCCACCAACAGTATTAAAGAAAAGATTAGGTGATTCAGATTTGTTTTCCAATGATCCAATAATTCATTTAGACAACCGTGATAGTACTGAACAGTACTACATAATGTTAGATGGTTCTACTATCAAAATTTATGATCTTGACGGCAATGAAAAAACATTAAACAGTAGTGATTATATTTCTTATGTTACAACAACAAAGCCACGTGATGATTTACGATTATTAACTGTCGCTGATTATACTTTCATCGTTAATAAAACTGTTACGATAGAACAGTCTTCTAATTATACTGATACTATGGATTGGGATCACACAGCACTAATTTCAGTGCGAGGTGGGCAGTATGGCAGAACATTAAAGATAGGTATTAATGGCGAATGGACAACAGGTTTAACATTACCTGATGGTTCTTCAACCTCTGATATTGAAAAAATGGATACTGGTTATATTATTGATCAGTTAATCTCTCAATTAAAAACAACTTTTCCAACTTATTCATTTTCTTCAGGGGAAGGTTATATTGAAATTACCGCACCATCTGGAACTACTATTAATAAAGTCCAGTCAATTGATGGTTATAATAATGAATTACTAAGAGTAGTATGGTCTTCAGTCAGTTCAGCAACATATTTACCGTTACAGGCACCTGATGGTTATATTGTTGAGATAACCGGAGTAACTAATAATTCTGAAGATGATTATTTTGTTAAGTACAATTCTACAAAACGGATCTGGCAGGAATGTGCCGGTAGTAATGTTAATCAAGGATTTTCAGAATCAACCATGCCTCATGTTCTCATTCGTGAATCTGATGGTACTTTTACATTTAAACCATTCACATGGGGAATACGAAAAGCGGGTGATGAAGATACCAATCCAGACCCCAGTTTTGTAGGTTCTACTATTAATAATATTTTCTTTTATTCAAACCGTTTAGGTTTCTTGAGTGGAGAAAATGTAATAATGAGTAGGGCAGCACAATACGAAGATTTTTATGTTGCTTCTGTTGCTGCTATTAGTGACGATGATATGATCGACATCGCCAGTTCTGATAGTCGAATTAACATCCTCAAATGGGCTATACCATTTAATGAAATGTTATTGCTCATAAGCAATGATACTCAATTTGTTCTATCGAAAACATCTGGTATATTAACAACTAAAACAGTAAGTTTAGATTTGGCAACGAATTTTCCATGCTCCGATTATAGTCATCCCATGGCTATAGGACGAGGTGTTTATTTCTGTACACCGCGATCTGAATATTCTCAGATTAACCGCTACTATGCTGTACTTGATGCCAGTAATGGTAATGATGCTCAGACAATTAATTCTCATTGTCCTAATTATATTGAGAATGGTATTTTTGAAATCAGTGGTAGTGCTACTGAGAATTTCATTACATTGCTAACTGAAGGTGCTAAGAACAGAATTTACATGTATAAATTTCTTTATGATCAAGATTCTGTAAAACAACAGTCATGGTCACATTGGGAATTCCCATCAGATTTTGAAGTACTTACAGCACAATGTATTAATAGTAAGATGTACTTAGTACTCAAAACTTCAGCGGGTATTTTTCTTGAAACTGTTGATTTCACATTGAACCTTGAGGACTTAGAAAATGAGCCTTATAGGATATATCTGGATGGTAAAACTACTTACACAGTACCGTCAGGTTTATATGACGGATACACTAATCGTACAACTTTAACCGTCAAAGACTTCTATGGTTCGATAGGTTGGGATTGTAATTTGAAACTTGTTTCACAAAATGGTCGCGTATATGAATGTGATAGGCCAGATGTTGGATGGACAGATTCTACAACAGTCTCGTTGTATGGTGATTTTACTGGCGATGTATTCATTGTTGGTCGTGTATTCAAAATGTCCTATGAATTCAGTAAATTACTCATAAAACAGACTGCTGACGACGGAAGTGTATCAACAGTGACTAATGGTAGATTCCAGTTGAAAAAAGTAGCTTTATCCTACAAAAACACTGGTGCTTATGATGTTTCTGTCGTGTCTGGAACAAGAACCAGCAATTATACTTTTAGTGCTATCCGTAGTTCACAAGCAGATATTGGGGCGGTGAATAATATTCTTCAAAACGGTCAATACAGATTCCCTGTTCAGGGTAATGCTGCTATCACCACTATTACAGTGACGAGTGATTATCCAACTCCAGTTAGTTTAGTTTCTTGTTATTTCGAAGGTAATTATCAGTCCAGATCACAAGGTTTATAATAAATATTATTATTACTTAGTGAGGATTTATGATTATAAAGAAATTAGACAATGTAGATTACATCTATGAACTACATAATAATATCACTCAAGAAGACCTATCAGAATTTGAATTCTTTAAGAAGTATGTGATTAATTCTGATAGGACTTTTTTAGAACATTTATTAGAGATGTATAATGATACTAATAATAGTTTATCAGTAATACTACATAACAATGTTTTGTTATGTTTAGGAGGACATGATATTACTAATGGATGTATTTTTTTCTTAACCACAAATGAGAATAAGAACCTAACGATTAGTACAACAAAAAAATTTTTAAAGTTAATTAAACAATACAGGGATGAAGTACTTATTAATTTTGATTATGTTTGGAATTATGTTTTCAAAAAAAATCAAAATCATATCAGGCTATTAAAAGCGATTAACGCTAATTTCTATGCTGATGAAACATTTCAGTACTTTCAACTTTTTACCATAAGGAAATAAAATATATGTGTTCAGCAATGGGGGGTGGGATTGCCGGAGGAGTTTTTGGTACTGTCAGTGGTATCATGGCTAATAAACAGGCAGCCGACATCGAATCTGCCCGTGTTACAGCAACAAGAGAACAGGCAATAGAGTATGTCAAACAGAATAATTACACTCAAAATAATCTTAATTTAGAAGACAGAGATAATTATGATAATTTAGTCCAAGCAATGACTAATAATAATTTACAAGGATATCAGAAATTAGGTTCACTTAATACAGCTATATCTGAATCTGGTATTCAGGGTAACAGTGTTAATCGTTTGAGAAGCTCTGTAACTCAAAGTACTGATAATAATACTCAGAATTTATATAACCAATATCAACAGCAATACTCAAAAATTTATGGTGAGAAATTATCATCACAACTCCAAACTAAATCTGAAGTAGATAGTTTAGATCAGTCCATTCATAATCAATCAAATTTTTCTCAATTCATGGGTGTTCTGTCATCTACCGCATCTGGTGCCGCATCAGGTTATCAAATAGGAACAGGGTTATCATCAGCGATGAAATTGGGGAGTACTGGTACTGGTACTTCATCATTGTTTGGTACAACATCAGCAACAACCAGTGGCAGTACAGGAGCAATGAATTTAAGTACTGATTTTAGTAGTTATCTATAAGGAATAAAAAAAATGACAAATAGCATAGGTAATGTATTTTCACAGGTGGGAAATTCCGCAGGTGTAACCGGTGGTGCGAGTACCTCAATTGATAATTATATTCCAGATCAAATAAAGCCAGATCATATATCTAATGATAGTCAAAATATTTTTTCATCATTAATAAATTTCGCTAATGCGGGTACTCAGGTTTATACCGGTTATGCTCAGCAAGAAGCTCAGCAAGGTAATGACAGAAGTAATCAGATTTTAGAGTCTATGAACAATAAACAGATCAGCGATGCGTTACAATCAGGGACATTACAGTATCAGAATGATCCCTATACAATGAATCAACTAAAATCTAAGATGGCTGCTCAAACATCACAGATGGTTGATGGACAAATACAAAAGAACATTCAGAATGGTTTATATAATACTCCTGAAGAAATGTCACAAGATGCTCAAAAATTACGCCAAGACGCTTATAATCAATTATTGAGTACTAATGGCTGGGCTGCTAATGACCCTCATATTGTACAAGGGTATACATCAAACATTCAGCAGCGAGATCAAGTACTTAATCAGACACAGCAAACATTTACCAGTAATCAAATCAAACAGACAAAAGCTCTAACCGATGGCGTGTCACTCAACACTATGATTAATAATAGTGGCAATGCTCCACCACAACAGACAGCCGATAACATTTATCAGTATATTCAAAATAACAGGGCAAGCTCTGATGATAAAATGAATATGCTTCAGAGTGTTAATAGTCAATTAAGTAAAACTCCGGGTGGTGCTGCTATACTACAGCAGTTACAGAGTAAACAATTTGATCTCTATGGACAGAATGTAAATTATAACGATATATATGGTAAATCTGGTACTGATACTTTTATCACTCAGGCCGGTCAAAGTAATTATTCATATAGTAAACAAAACCGTGACTCATGGAATGACCAATTAAACCAGATTAGAATGACATCCGATCCAAATCAGGCATTATCAATGATTACTCAGGCAGGTATGACCCTTAATAATCAACAGCCGGGGCAGCAGACAACAGCACAGCAGCAGCAACTGGAAATGTTAAAACAGCAAGTTCAGGAAAAATTAGAACGTCAACAGCTTGTACAAAAAGCGGTATTTCAAAAACAAGCCCAATCAGATAATAGAGTTGGTATTTTAGTACATCAGTACTCAAATTCTGCCAGTGGTAATACAACAGCAATTACTGATATAAAAGGTCAAACTACTAACCCACAAATAGGAAATTTCACAACAGAAGATTCTGTTAACGCAGCAACGCAATATTATAATTCTGTTGTTAATAATCAAAATTTAACTCAGGAACAAAAAGATGATCAAATAATGACACTTGCCCAAAACACCCCTAATGGGCAGGGTATCAATGTTCTCATCTCTAATAAAATGAGCCAAGCATCAAATGAAATATCGTCTGCTGGTTTAACAGGTAGTTTAGATTTTACAAAAACACCACAATTAAATTCTTTCATTAGTATGTATAAATCCGATCCGAGCGCATTAGCTCATGCGATGGGAACTACTCAGCAAGGACAGCAGTTATATAGTCAAATTGTTACTATTTCAGGAATGACTGATTCCGGTATTGATCCTTCTCAGTACATACAAGGTCAACAAAAAATTAATAATATGGATCAGGCACAGAAACAGGATTTACAAACACAAGTATCATCATGGCAGAAAAATACCAGAAGCAATACAACAATGCCTACGATTAGTGGTTTAGGATGGAACACTGCTTCAAGTATTTTTAAGAATTCCTACGCCGCCACTGGGAATGTTGATTTTGCTACTCAACAAGCAGGTCAATGGTTAAACAATAATATAAAAACTTTCAGTAATGATAATTATACTGGCGGTGTTATAAATTCATCTCTTAAACTTACAACTGATTCTGGAAGTGAAAAAATTGGGCAGCAATTATTAGATGACAAAATCAATAATTTAGTAACTCAATACCCTGTATTGAAAGGAAGATTGTTCGTTACAAATGACAATTCAGGAAATATTATGATAGGTGATGCGTCAGGAGCATTAAAAGCTACAACTGGTCAATCATCAATAATAATTACCCGTCAAGAATTACAAAGTGATTATCATAATTTATTGAGTAATCAAAGTAATAAAGAAAAAGCAACGGATGATTTAATAACTAACTATCAATTGAGACAAAACCCTAAATAATATAAATAATTATTTTTAATGGAGTAATATAAATCATGGAAGAAAATAAAAACCCATATCAGAATCAGATTAATGCTGCTGCTGGAAAATATGGTATTGATGCCGGATTCCTAACAAAACTTATCGGTATTGAATCTAACTATAATCCTAATGCTGTTAGTCCTACTGGCCCGAAAGGATTAGGCCAATTCACAAAAGCAACCGGTGCGGCTTATGGTTTGAATTCTGATGCGGATTTCTTTAATCCTGATAAGAGTATTGATGCTTCAGCTCATTTGATCAGTGATTTACTCCAGAAAAATAATGGGGATTATGTACGTAGTGCTCTGGCCTATAACCAAGGTATGGGCACTGCCGGTACACCACAGTTATCAGCATACGATAAGAATGACTGGTCTATGATAAGCACTGAAGGGCAGAAGTACATTAAGAACTTCTCAGCATGGGATGATGGTAGTGATGATGCCCGTACTCAATTCTTGAATACACAAGGTGATGTACAGCAGCAACCCAATCCAGTATTCAGTACTACCACTGTTAATTCCACTGAAAACGCTAACAGTGAACAGAACAGTCAACCAGACAGTAGTACAACACTGTCCCCAACAATCCCTATTCCACAACAACCAGTAGTACAACCAGCCAGTTTTGATATCACAGCGGGCAATGCTCAAAACGTTACTATCCCGTCTTTAGGTGATAACTATGAAGTTGATATGTTCAATAATCCACCACAGGAAGAATCTTTCATAGATGGTGTTTTGTCGTATGCTAAAGCTTCAACGATGAGTAATTTCTTACAGGACGCTAACCACTATTTAAGATGGCAGAGTATGAATCCAGCAATGCCAAGTGGTGATGTACAAGGGAATATTACTGATCCTAATGGTTTTGTACCTAATAATTCAGATATTGATTATCTTCAAAATAGCGGATTATCACCACAGAATTATTCTCAGGTAGATGGCGCTTTCACCAGTGATGATTTTCGTTTTAAAGTTGATCAGGCATTAAGAAATCAACAGAATAATCAAGGTATGAAAGATGCTGGAACAGGGGGGACGATAGTAGGGAATATTGCTCAAATAGCGTTGGATCCTACAAGTTACATACCGATGGGGGGTGCTGCTATAAAAGGATTTAAATTGTTAAATCCATCTCTTACAACGGCGGCAAAATGGGGGGTGTTGGGAGGAATAACCACTGGTGCGAGTATAGGAGTTCATGACTTCGTAAGTAACACTAATAATGATCTTGATGATTATCTTAAATTAATGTCGTATGGCGTAGCAGTGGGTGCGGCTTTTGGTGGGATAGCTTCACATTTTATTCAACCTAAAAACGTAAGTAGTACAGTTTCTGATGCTGTTGATAACGGTATTAGTGATGTAATACCAGGTTCTATCAGTGATGTTCAAAATACGGCTGATACACTTTCACAGAACGCAGCCGCAAAAGCACAGAGGGTAGAAGCATCAGAGAGTGCTGAAACAATAAACGGCGTTCACATGGAACGTAACGTACCTGAGATGGATAAAGATCCAGTACTACCAGGTGTATATGAACATCCATTTGAACAAGGTGCTTATGTAACCCAAGATGGTGTAAACATTAGCCCTGATAATATTCTGAATCCTGAAACAGCACAGAAATCAATCATTCTTAAAAATGGTGAAGTGCCTACCGCAGAGAACAGTTCAGCTAAAGCATTTGCGGTTAGATTGGGTAGTTTTGGTGAAATTGGTAATGATATTCATTCAGTTAATAATCCAGAAGTAAAAGCATTAGGTGATTTATTATTCCGTCCTACCAGTGTTCTGCGTGATGGTAGTCGCGGTAATTTTGGACTAACTGCTTCCGACACTATTCAGTACATTGATGGTATTGATAATCTTTGGACAAGCAAGTACGTATCGAACAAAAAAGCAGCTTTAAAACTTGCTCAGTACTCAATCATGCCAGATGCCCAAGCTGAAAGCATTCTGAATCGTAAAGTAGTAGAAGCGATTGAAGATAGTAGCGGTAATAAAATGTCTGCTTTAACATCAGAAGAACAGAATTTTGCTAAGCATATTCAACAAAACTTCATTATGAAAGAAGACTTTGCTGTGAACCCTAAACAATTAGGTTCTGAAAATGCTGTACCTTTATTAGATAAATCATTCAATAGTGGTAATTATGTCCCACGTCATTATAGTCCTGACAAAATTAATTCATTACGTGAAAGATTAGCGTCAATGGGACTTGATAAATTTGATGACATGAAAGATATACTGAAACAATCATTTAAAAAATCATACTTATCCAGTCCTGATATAGCTAATGAATTAGAAAGACGTATTGTAAATGATAACTTCGGTGGTGAACGTTTAGAAAAACCAGTAAGGAATTCATTTAAAAAAGTTGATGATTATAATAAAGCAGTTGAAGATTATAATAATCAGTCAAAAGAAATATCTTCTTTAGTTGATGACCATATTGAAAAGTTATCATATGGTATTTTGCGAGGTGATGATAACAACTTAGCTGATGTTTCTATGAACCTTTGGGGTAATGATGGCGCTACTGTTAGTGACAGTAATTTTCTAAAAGAACGTTCACCATTAAGTACTGATCAAGTAATTAAACTACCAGATGGAAGTAATTTCAGTGTTAATGATATTAGAGATTTTGATTTAGATCCAATAGTTGAAGGTTATAATAATAGCATCAAACATAAGCTTGCTGTTGCTTCTGTTGGTTTAGATGGTTCAGTTTTAAGAACACGTGTGAATCAACTACATGCTGAGTTATTGAATAATGGTAGTAAACGTGATTCTGAAGTACTGATGAATGCTTATAAGATCATTTCAGGACAGGCAAGACGTGACCCTGAAACTGCGTTAGGTTCATTATTATCAAGTTTAACGAGTAGTACATTTTTTCTTAGAAACAGCTACATGGCAGCAATGAACTTCACAGAAATAGGTGGTGCCTTGATAGATGGCAGTTTAAGAAGTGCTTTAGACCATATCCCTTTATTACGCGATGCGTTTGCTTACAACACAAAAGCTGGGCGTGAAACTATGAAGTCAATTTCAGATATGAACTTTGGTAAGTACATAGATGAATCATTCCGACCTTCATATCAGGATAGGGTAGAAGCATTAATTAATAACCCTAATGCTACTGAGAATATGGCAGCAATAAAATTAGTCTCTGGAATAAGAAATGGTATTGATACAGCCAATCATTACAACCCATTTAGTATTGCTTTACGTGGTACAACTAATGCGATTATTGATGCTGCTCGCCAGACCATTATTGGTGATATGGTAAGAACTGCCTTTGAGAATAAATCATTACCAAAATATTTGAGTGACAGTAAATTAAATGGTCTATCTATTTCTAAAGAGAATATGAATGATATAATTCAGTACTTTCATGATCATATTCAATATAACGCCAAAGGTGATTATACGGTTAAAGATATGAAAGCAATGGCTTCTGATCCTCGCGGCTCATTATTCCGAAGATTAGCGGAAAACTATGCTGATACTGTCATACTTAGACCTGAAACTATCAGTAGTTCTCAGACTAAGTTATTACCCAGAGCATTAAACATACTGACTCAGTTTAAAATGTTCTCGGTGAGATCTATGAATGGTCGTTTAATGAATGTGATAGGGGATAGCTATTTTAATAAACAGTATGCTGATAATAGTATGAAATTCGTACTTAGTACGGTATTAGCGGCAATGGGATATATTGGACAGACGTATTCTCAAAGTTATGCTATGCCGCCACAACAGCAAGATTCATATCTTAGAAATGCTTTAGATCCAAAGATGCTGGCCTATAACGCTTTTGCCCGTCAGTCATTCATAGGGGGTCCTATGGGATTAGCTACAACGGCCTATGGGATTCTAAGTGGTGGCGGTGGTCCATCTCAGTATCTAAGAAGTACTAACATACCTGATATCCAACAGAAACCAGCAGGCAAAACGTTTGAAGGTGCGACTATGTATGATCCTTCGTTCACAAGTCTCTATGGGCAGATCGCTGGGCAGATACCGGGATTATCAGTAGCAACATCATTAGCATCAGCTCCTTACTATGAAGCTAAAGCTATGATGTCTCCAGAGTTCTCAAGTGACAAAATGCTGAATAGTACCGCTGCTTATAATAACTTCCGAAACATTGTTCCTAATAATCCAGTAGTTCAAATGATGCTTTATCATATTTTTTCACAACAAGGCATTGATTCTGAATATTTCAGAAAACAGGCACAAAAATAAAACCCATCTAAAGGGAAAATAATATAGGCAATCCATTGACGGATTGCCTTTTTTTTAAGGATAAAAATAATAATGGCAACTCAAAATGAAGTTATTGCTACCTATACATTAGATGGCAGTACTCAATTATTCACCATCCCGTTCGAATATCTTTCAAAAAACTTTATTGTTGTACAGTTGATGACATCAGATACCTCAACGGTGAAAGTACTGACATATTTGGATGATTATACATTTAATGACAGTACTACAATCAAAACTGTAGATGTTTGGGATAAAACTACCTATGAATATCTTCAAATTGTACGAGATACTTCAACTGAACTGATCGTAGATTTTGCTGATGGTAGTGTTATTCGTGCGGATGACCTGAATACTGCTCAAAGACAGAGTATAGCAATTGCTGAAGAGGCTCGCGGGTATGTAGATGAAAAATTAAATACCATCACAGAAACGGTACTGGCAAAAGCTGATGATGTATTAGAAGCGGAAGCAACACTACAGAAATTAATTGATGAAAATACTGATCAATTAAACCGTGCTATCAGAATTCCTAGTGCTGATAGTTTAACAACTAATGATTTACCAGCGAAGGTAGATAGAGCTAATAAGCTTTTAGCCTTTGATGAAAATGGACAACCAGAAGTCATACCCGCTACAGATGGTAGTGCTAATGATGTTTTTATTGAGCTAAAAAAAGATACTGGTGCTAACCTTGTTTATACAACAGATGGTACATCAGTCCAATCAAAATTAGATTCAGTCCTACCATCGGTACTTTCAGAGTTATCAAGTACTGATTCTGATAAAGGTGATGCTTTAATTACAGTAAAACAGCCATTCACTGGAGCAGTATCAAGGACTCAACATGATAAAAATACAGATATCATAAATGTGAAAGACTTTGGGGCAACTGGTGATGGTAGTACCGATGATACAAAATATATTCAGGCCGCATTGAATAGTGTTACTGGTTTTATTTTTATGAATCCAGGAACTTATATAGTTTCATCTTCTTTAACTATACCAGAGAATGTTCATCTTATCGGGGGTTATGAAAGTACAGTAATAAAGCTGAAAGATAGTTCTACTGTTTCCTCTGTTATTAGTATGAGTAATTATAGCTCAATAAAAGATATTCATATTAACGGTAACGGTGATAATCAAACAGGTGCTTCATACGGTATCCTTTCTTATGATACTACTGGTGTTATTCTTGATAATGTTACAGTAGAAAATCAAAATGGTATATATTTTGGGTTCAGTAATTCATTAAAATACAGATTGAATAACTGTAAAGCTGAAAACACTGGTATTGTGAATAGTACTCTAAAACCCGGATTTTGGTTTGGTTATGATTCCGGTAGTACTGTTTATAATTATGCGGATTCAGATATTATTGACTGTAAAGCATATGGTATGTCATTAGACGGTTTTATCGTCAATGTATCAGGTGTAAGATTCATTAACTGTATCGCTAATGGGTGTGGTGTAGGGACACCAACTGATGGATCATTAGGTGCCTGTGGTTTTTATTCAGATCTGAGTACTGGCTGTACTGATTTAAGTTTTATTAATTGTACAGCTAATGAGAATACTGAATGTGGATTTGATATTAATTCAGGCTTAACATTATTACAGTCATGTACTGCTAAATCTAATGGGTTGAGTGGTATTCAATTACGCCCAAACAGTAATTCTGTTGGTGATATTAATATCAATGGTTCAATAACAAGAAGTAATGGTACATCATCAACAACATTAAACCCTGATACATGGGTTAAATCAGGTATTGTTATTCAGGGTGGTTGTAGTGGGGTTACTATTGATGGATGTAATAGCACTCAAAATAAACAGTTTGGTATACAATACGTGTCAGTATCCGGGAATAATTCATCGCGTATAAATATTGGATCAAATTGTACATCATACAATACTACTGATAATGATAATATCTCTCCTGCGATTTATACAAATTCAACTCTTACATTAGGAGTCTTTATTGAACCAAGAATAAAAACCATTCATGGTAATATAAATGTAGGTACTGGTGGTGGTCAATCTTCAATAACAATAGCAAGTAGTATTTCATATGTTGAAAGTGTGAACGTTTATTCAACATCTACTGATCAGACACTTACTTTTTCATACGCTATTGTTTCAGGAAAATTATTAGTAAACGCTAATATTGAAGCAGCATTTATATATTAAATTAAATATGTATAAGTTAAATGAAAACAGGTAATAATTATGGATATTAAACAATTTGAAGACTTACTATTAATTATCAAAACTGAAACAGCAACAATGTTGCTGTCAGATTTATATGATGAAGAAAAAAGAACACCACAATTATACAATAG
>NZ_JAERJN010000036.1:0-14776 GCF_018257595.1 Tatumella sp. JGM94
TATCTCGGCTTTAAGCCGTTCTTCGGCATACATCTTTTTGAGGCGACGATTTTCGTCTTCCAGCTCTTTCAGGCGGGCCATCATGGAGGCATCCATCCCGCCAAAGCGTGAACGCCACTTATAGAAGCTGGCATTACTCATACCATGCTCGCGGCACAGTGCAGAAACCGGCGTTCCGGCTTCGGCCTGTTTGAGAATGGCCATAATCTGGCTGTCGGTAAAACGTGATTTTTTCATAGAGATCTCCCCTGTTCAGATTACGAGAAAATTCTACTTATGAACACACCGGTTTTTCGGGGGGATTACCTATGAAGAATACTATGTGTGTTTATTACGGAAAGAACACCCGCTGGCACAGCCCGGAGCACTGACTCTTGATAGTTTCTGTGCCATGGATCATGCACTGTTCTCCTACACCGGTGACAGTTTTCACGGAGTCACCGATGATGCGTTGGCTGCGATTGGCCGTTCCAGGCATATAGCACTTTCCGTGTACAGTTTTCTGGTATTGCCCGAAATACTGCGAGTCAGTGAGCTGATCAGTGTGGTACCGCAAAGACTGGCACGTAATCTGCCGGGCTTAACAGTCATGCCGCCGCCACTGGCAATTAAAGGCTTTAGTAAAACTGCAATCTGGCATGAACGAACACACCGTGATCCCGGCTATCGCTGGCTGCGTGAACTGTTGTTCACTATCACCCACTGAGCTGATACATGCCTACAGGGGCAGGGTAAATTATCTGTCTGCTCAATACCTTTAATGACATGTTTAACCACACCGAAGCTCTCAAACGGGTCAGCATCCGTCACAGAGACCAGCGGGGATTCATTCTTCTGAGATGTAAAGAAGGCCGTAAACTTGCCCCGCCAATGAGGCCACCACAATATCACCCGCTCCGGCGGTCAGTGAGCTATCGACAATCAGCATATCACCGTCAGCGATACCTTCTTCTGTCATCGAATCACTACTGCCCCGGATAAAACAGGTTGTTACCGGATACGCAATCAATAACTAATTAAGATCAATTCTTTGTGCAATATAGTCCCCGGCAGGTGACGGGAAGCCACAGGTAACACGACTGATAAAAAATGGCAGGTCCAGTAATAGTGGTTTATCTGCCGCCCGGTAAAGTATCACAACCCCGTTTATTACTGTTGCTATGTGCTGTGTTATGGACGGGTCATCCTGATCACCTTTTAGTGTGCAATTTTTTAAAACCTCTGATTCAAAAGGATTTACTTATATTGATCGGATCCATTTGCTCTGATCTTCCTGCATAAAATAAAGGGATCAGCAATCACCGATCCATGCCAGCCGCAAAGGATCCCTCTCTGCAATAACCTTACCCTGCCTTTATCCCCGGAGCCTGGCGGAAAAAAGCAGAGTATCAAAACTGACTCCTTCGCCAGTTTTGATAAAAAACACAGGGGCATTGATGGCATTTTACAGACAGTTTATTTCAGGTGCCGTATGAAGGAATAAATAACCACAGATATCAGATTATCTCCATTAATTACCCAGCATTCAGTAAATACCCTGAGTAGCACTTATAAATATGATTAATCTGTTTATCCGGGCATTCCATCATCATAGTGCATATATTAATTTATTATGACAGGAATATAATTATGCAGCCCGCATCACGCCCGGCTTTTTATCGTCGTTTACTGATAAAAACGGGGAAAAAATTCTTACGCTGGAATAACTATTTCCAGACAAAACATTCACTTATTGCAACTACTCCAAAAATTGACAACTCCGCTTTCGACTGGGTTTATTTACTGGAAAATAACTGGCGGGAAATCCGCGGAGAATTAGATATATTACTGAAAAAACCACAGAATATTCCTTCCTTCCATGAAATATCTCCTGACCAGCAACGGATTTCCAAAGGTGACAACTGGAAAACTTTCGGGTTATATATATACGGTAACCGGATTGAAGCAAACTGTGCCCTCTGTCCGAAAACAGCAGCACTGATCAGTGCAATCCCCCATATGCGTACTGCCATGTTTTCTATACTACAGCCCCGCTATCATATCGTTCCTCACAAAGGCCCGACCCGAGCCATGGTGCGTGTGCATCTGGGGCTTATCGTGCCAGAAGAACGGGATAAAGTATGGATCAGGGTGGCTGACCAGAAAATGCACTGGGAGGAAGGTAAAGTCATCCTGTTTGATGACTCTCTGGAACATGAAGTACGTAATGATAGCGATGAATGGCGTGCCGTCCTGTTTCTGGATGTCGACCGGCCCATGGACAAAACCGGAACTCTGGTCAATAAGCTTCTCTTTTCCCTGATTAAAGCCAGCCCTTATATCAAACAGCCATTGAAAAATATTTCTGCATGGAACCGGAAGTACTGAGCGGGAGTAGATTAAGCCTGCTCATATAAGTACCCGTAATCTGCTATCAGGCATTCCCTGGTTCAGGAAAGGCTATACTCTTATCGACTCCTCCATGAGGTAAACGCCACACTGTTTTATAACAGGAGATTACTATGCAACAGGATCCACAGGTCATCCGGCAGTCCATTGAGCAGGCCCTGCAAGAGTCACTCTCCCTGCAAGGAGGGAAAAATGCAGACTATATCCCCTTTCTGGCACAAGTCCCTTCACACCTCAGCGCCGTGGCGGTCGTCACTGCAGAAGGGGCTGTTTATCAGGCCGGTGATAGCAGTTATCCCTTTGCCATAGAGTCTATATCGAAAGTCAGTACCCTGGCGCTGGCCCTCGAAGAAGCCGGTCCTGCCGCGATTAAAGAAAAAATAGGTGCCGACCCGACCGGACTCCCTTTTAATTCAGTTATTGCCTTAGAACTGCACAGCGGGAAACCTTTATCACCCTTAGTCAATGCCGGGGCAATGTCTGCGGTCAGTCTGCTGAAAGCAAACGATGCTGAACAGCGCTGGCAACGTATTTTACATCTGCAACAACAAATGGCCGGTTCAGCACTCGCCCTCTCAGAAGAAGTTAATCAGTCGGAGCAAAGTACCAACTTTCATAACCGGGGTATTGCCTGGCTGCTGTATTCTGCCGGCTATATGTATTGTGACCCTATGGAAGCCTGCGAGGTTTATACCCGTCAGTGTTCAGTACTGATTAACACGACACAACTGGCGACTTTCGCCGCCACCCTTGCAGCCAGAGGGATGAACCCACTCACCCGCCAGCAGGTACTCAGGAAAGATAACGTTCCCTGTATCCTCGCAGAAATGACAATGGAAGGTATGTACGGTGCCTCGGGCGACTGGGCATACAGTGTCGGACTGCCGGCAAAAAGCGGTGTCGGCGGGGGTGTTATTGCCGTCGTCCCCGGAGTGATGGGAATTGCGGCTTTTTCACCGCCACTGGATAACGAAGGCAACAGTGTACGTGCTCAGGCAATGGTCGCTTCGGTGGCCAGTCAGCTGGGCTATTCGCTGTATCGCTGAACATGCCTGCGGAAAAATATCTGTTCACTATTCTGGATATTTCCTATTGTCAGACTACTATTATGAGTAAGGCTATCCTTTTAACTCACAGGTATAAAAGAGAAGACTCATGAAAATCAAAGCGATGATACTTGCTGTTGCCGGATTATCTTTTTTTTCTGCAACCGCCGTTCAGGCTGCAGATACTAATACCGAACATATGACCTGCCAGGAATTTATAAATCTGAATCCCAAAGCAATGCTGCCCGTTGCATTCTGGATGCTGAATGATAAAACAACCT
The DNA here is from genome assembly GCF_018257595.1 of Tatumella sp. JGM94. Classification (NCBI taxonomy): domain Bacteria; kingdom Pseudomonadati; phylum Pseudomonadota; class Gammaproteobacteria; order Enterobacterales; family Erwiniaceae; genus Tatumella; species Tatumella sp. JGM94. The sequence continues at coordinate 3,716 of NZ_JAERJN010000036.1, forward strand.
ATAAGGGCGGAGATACTGTTGATTTACAGGAAACTAATAATATCGCCATCCCGCAGGTTATCGATTTATGTAAAAAGCATCCGCAAAATAAACTGTATGACTTTAAAAATGAAATTCATGACCTGCTGAAAAAATAATACACCATCATATTACATGGAAATATAGCTATTTAATAAAATATAGCTTTATTTCCTATGGTTATATTCACCGATGTATCTTTTAACAATACAGAAAGAGAGGTTAGTAAGATGAATAAGTTCTCCGGAGCCATTGTTGCCGCTTTACTCGTATTGCCTGCAGCCAGTTTTGCGGCTGATCATACCGCACATCAGACCAGGCCTATTACTAAATGGACCTGTAATGATTTTCTGAATCTGGATATGTCTTTCCAGCCAACTGCCGTCGGATTCGCTGAAGCACTGAACCAGAAACAAAAACCTGAAGACGCAGTACTGGATGTCAGCGGCATTGAGAGCGTTACCCCGGTGATCGTACAGTTGTGTGAACAAAACAAATCTGCCAACTTCAAAGCGACTACCGATAAGGCCTTCGAACAGGCGCCGAAAAAATAACATCTCGGTGCTGTTATTGTATGGCGGTGACCCTCTGGTTATCGCCATTATATTGTTATTAACAGATAACCTGTTTACCGACATCTGAAACAGTTGCGAAAGATAGTCACCGGCAAGACAATATTAATAAAAACGTCATCCTCCTGAGTATTTGAAAACATAAAAATCATACTATTTTAATATGCTATTTAATAACTCTGATATAAATAAATAACCATTAAAATATTAATATATATTTGTATTGAAAAAAATTTTTATGACTTTTCCGGTTAGTGGTTCTGAGCTTTTGCTTTGTCACGTGAATGCCTGATCTGATCCTTCAACTCAGCACAAATGCGATTTATTCAACACCGCTGTGTGTAGTTATCATCTCCTGACGTATCCGAATCTATTAAGTCACTACAGGTCATTCTTGCCGGATATTTAGACCAGCCCCCCGAAGTACGCTATACATCCAGCAGCAGCGCAGTAACCACTATTTCAGATGACGTGATAAGCAAACCAGTGAAATGAAGAAGCAGACCGAATGGCTCCGGGTCGTACTGTTTGGCAAACTGGCGGAAGTGGCCGGTGAATTTTTGCGTAAAGGCTCACAGATATACATTGAAGGCCAGTTAGTTACCGGTAAATGGCCGGATAAGCATAGTCAGGAGCGTTATTCTACAGAAGTGATGGTCAACGTGAACAGTAGCATGCAGATACCGGGAAGTCGTCAGCAATCGGGTAGCTCCTCTTCTCACTCCCGGGATTCTTAACAACAAGGATGGGGACAGCCTCAGCAGCCCGTATCAGGGGGTCAGCCACCTCAGGTGGGGCGTTGTCTTCAGGAAGTCCGGCTGCGGGGATGCCGATGGATTTTGACGACCACATCCCTTTTATCGGATCTGGTTATGGTATTAATCGGGCAGCCATACACGTAATCTGACAGGGAGAGTATTATGCCAACAGTATTAAGGATCGGCGCCTATCGGTTTTACTTTTACAGTCATGAACCGAATGAACCGGCGCATGTCCATATTGATAAAGGTAATGCAACCGCTAAAATATGGTTACATGATATCAGCGTCGCGCGTAGTGTGGCTTTGCTTCGCACCAACTTCGTGAACTACAACGTCTGGTTAAAGAACATCAGATAACACTCCGGGAGGCCTGGGATGCTTACTTTGCAACGTGAGAACGATATTCGCGTAATGAATGTCTGCATTGATGATGATCGGCTGACGGTTGACCTCATGGACGGGCGCAGTATCTCTGTTCCCGTTGCCTGGTTCCCTCGTCTTGCTGCGGGTACTGCTGAGCAGCGACAAAACTGGGAGCTTTGTGGTGCCGGTTATGGTATCCACTGGCCTGAACTGGATGAAGACCTGAGTACCGAAGGACTACTTCGTGGTGCTAAAGGTGTGACTCCACGCCATTGACCGGTGTCATTTAACAAAACGGAAACGCTGACTTTGCGGTCGGCGTTTTTTTTATCTGCGGAAAATCAGTTATTAATTGAATCAATACGGGGCACGGTTCAGGAACCGGAGTACCCGCTTCCGCCAGCTTAAGAATGGCGATGATCTGGCTGTCAGTAAAACGTGATCATTGAGATCCGCTACCCTTCCGGTCATAGAAATCCCCCCTGAATTCAGGTGAGTAGAAAATGCTGCTTATAAAAATACCGGTTTTTCGGGCGGATTACCATGTACCGGAACTGTCAGGAAAAGACCGGATGCGCTTCAGACAGGAAGCCGGGGAAATCAGTAACCAGCCAGAAAGAGGCGACAAACGAGGTAAAAACACATCAGAGAGCAGGGCTAAGGGTAACACCTGAATACCCCGGGGAAGGTCCATAAACAGACCATAGAGCAGAAACGACAAAGCCCCGCATTTCTGCGAGGCTTTTGAAATAGTGGTGCCCGAACTCGGAATCGAACCAAGGACACGGGGATTTTCAATCCCATAGTTGATTTGCTTCGATTTGCTGTAGATATCGATTCCTAATCGATAGTTATGTCCTGGCGAATGTGAATACGCATCCAATTACAACAATTGGATACGACACATGACGATAGTTCCCGTAATTTCCCCAAAAGGCGGAGAAGGTAAATCTACTTTTGCTGCAAACATCGCTGGTTTTTCAGCTGATGCTGGTCTTAAAACACTACTGCTTGATGCCGACTGGTCCCAGCCTACAGCCAGTAGTATCTATACGCTGACCGAAGAAGCACCATATGGTATTTCAGAACTGCTGATGCAGACCGTCAGCGACCCCGCATTGACCATTTCAAAATCTTCTATCCCTAATCTGGATGTAATCTACTCTAACGACCCTGACGAACTGCTTCCTACTGCAATGTTGCATGCTGCAGACGGGCGTATACGTCTAAAAAACATTCTTCAGCATCCTTTCTTTACCGGTTATGACCTCATAATAATTGATTCTAAAGGTGCTACTGGCGTCATGACGGAACTTTCCATACTGGCCTCAAGTGGGAATGTTCTGGGCGTAGTCAAACCGATCCTTCCAGACGTTCGCGAATTTATTCGTGGCTCTCTTCATATGCTCACTCGCCTCAGAACCTATGAAAACTACGGTATAACGCTCCCGGGTATTTCCATACTGGTGAACTGCTTCGAGAACACTTTACTTGACCGTGAAGCTATGGCCAGCCTTTCTCATATCATTAGTGAAAAGCAATATGATCGCTCTGTATTAGGGGACCGTGAGATATTCAGCCTGCTCGAAACCCGGATTGAAGCACTGGAAATATTCAAATTAGGCCATGTACGAGCTCAGCCGGTACACCGCCTGGAATACAAAACGAATCGCGTTGGCCCAGCGGCTGCAACCATCATCCACAGCCTTGCCTGTGAGCTTTTCCCACAATGGAAATCTCAGTTTGATGACGTGCTGGCTCGGGAGGTTCGTTCATGAAATCAGTAGAAGCTATTCCACGCTCGATAGAAGCTGAACAAGCAGTACTCGGTGGTCTGATGCTGGATAACGACCGCTGGGACGAAGTTGTTTTAGTCCTGGCTCCGGAGGACTTTTCTAATGGCTCGCACAGAGCCATTTATCGTGAAATGGCAGAACTGGCCATCGAGAGTTTTCCGCTGGATCTTATCACCGTCTCCGAAAGACTAGAAAACAAGGGGCTACTGACGGGAGCCGGTGGCTTTGCATATCTGGCAGAGATGAGTAAAAACACACCTTCAGCGGCTAACATAATGGCTTACAGTGCCGTTGTTCGTGAAAAAAGTCGTCTTCGTAATCTGATGGCGATTGGTAACAATATTGTATCCGACGTGAATGCTCCCAATGCTGACGCAGCTTCGGTTATGGAGTCTGCCGAAAGCAAGATTTTCCAGTTAGCTCAACAGGGAATGGAACAAGGTACCTCCGAAATGGGGATGCAGGATTCCTTGGCTGAATTGGTCAGTAAGTTGGAAGCCCTCATCCAACAAGGAGGCATGCCTGGCACGCCTATGGGATTCAGTGAACTGGATTCAATGACTTCCGGCCTACAAGCAGGTGATCTGATCCTACTGGCTGCGCGACCTTCAATGGGTAAAACTTCTTTTTCTCTGGCCGCTTGCCTGGCAGCAGCCAGAGAAAAACCCGATGAAAGTGTGTTCATCTTCAGCCTTGAAATGCCTCGTTATCAGCTGATGATGCGTATGGTTTCCATGGTCGGGCGGATCGAGCTTGAACATCTTCGCAGTGCGAAGTTAAACGATGAGGACTGGGGACGTATCTTTAACGGGGTTCAAGACCTGATGCCTCTGGATAAACTCATTATTGATGATACGAGTTATCAGACTCCCGCTACGCTCCGAGCCCGAGCCCGCCGTTATGTCAGAAAATATGGCTCACCTTCCCTCATTATGGTCGATTACCTCCAACTGATGACGGCTCCCGGAATGGAAAATCGGACTCAGGAAATTGCTGAAATATCGCGTTCTCTGAAAGCACTTGGGAAAGAGCTGGGTTGCCCGATTGTGGCTCTTTCACAGCTTAACCGCCAGGTAGAACAACGTGCTGATAAGCGACCAAATAATGGCGATTTACGCGATTCCGGCGCGCTGGAACAGGATGCAGATCTCATTATGTTCATCTATCGCGACGAGTTCTACAACGTGGATTCAGAGGATGCAGGCGTTGCTGAAATCATCATCGGCAAGCAGCGTCAGGGGCCTACAGGTACGGTTAAAGTTCAGTTTGATGGCAGGTTTACACTTTTTTCAGATTTTCAGACAGGTAGTTTCGGACACGATTACAGAGGAGGACAGTTATGAGCCGGAAAAATATAAACACAGGTGCGGCCATGCTCCAGCCTGGCCGCAGATCGGCTAATCCCGCTGTTGTCATTCCTGTCATGGATATGCCAATGGTTCTGACACTCGACCAGTGGGGACCTAATCCCGACAACCCAAGAAAATCTAAAAACCCACGTTATGAAGATATTAAAGAGTCAATCCGGGCACGTGGTCTGGACACCGTTCCGAAAGTCACTCGTGACCCTGAAGGTGGTGAAAAATATATTGTCAGCGATGGCGGTAACACGCGACATCAGGTTTTGTCAGAACTGTGGCAGGAAACCGGCGACGAAAAATTCTATCGTACTCATGTTCTGGTAAAACCATGGCCGGGGCGGTTGCAGTGTCTTATAGGTCACTTAGTTGAAGGGGACGTTAAAGGTGAGATCTCCTTCATAGAGAAAGCAATCGGCGTACACAATGCGCGGGTTATTCATGAGCAACAATTAGGAAAGTCGGTATCGTTGCGTGATCTATCTGCAATGCTTACGCAGTCCGGATTACCTGTGCATTACTCTACCATCAGCAGAATGGAAGATGCTCTGAAATTCCTCAATCCTTGGATGCCAGAGTTACTAGCCTCTGGGTTGGGCCGTCCGCAAATAATCCTGCTGCTTGCCCTTCGTCAGGATGCCCAACGGATTTGGGATGAATATATACTTCTTTCAGAAGATACAGGTAAATCCTTTGATGAGGTTTTCGGCGAATGCTGTAAAAAATTCAATGACCCGGAATTATGGTCTCCCGATATGTTCCGGGACGAGTTTATTGGCGACCTGCTGAATGCGCTCCCACATCCTGATCTGAACTACGACCGCTGGGTGATGGAGCTGGATCCTAAAGAGAGAAATCGCCGGATGATCTTCGGTGAGAACAAGCCTGATAACGATGGACTTACTGCTTCTGATGCCAGTTCAGTGGTTAATACACCAATAACCGATTTAGCACCTTTATCCGATGCAGCATCGTTGGTCGCGGCCTCGCCAGTTGCCAATGAATCCCCTCTGGAGACTGAGCCACTGTCTGTTGGGGATGATGCCTCAATTCCTCCTACAGTCGAGAAAAAAACAGAGTTACAGCCTGATTTATACGGTGGTTCTCCTGTTATATCCGGGGATGTTGTTCCTGAAAATAACCAGTCAGAGGAAAATTTGGCGGCCCTTCTCTCACCGGAAATTGATGAAGAGAATACATCAACAGATTCTGCCTCAGTCTGGGCTATTCCCGCATTTGAAAACAATATCGAACATCTTCAAAATCAAGTCTTTATGACCGCCTGGGAGATAGCTGAATTTTTGGGCTGTGATGATGAAATTCTTCCGGACCGCGAATCCGATCTCTCCGCTGGCTACTGTGCCTCTTCTGAAAACTGCAGCGAGCCTGCCTTGTTCCTCCTTTCCTTGACAGGTCATAGCTCTGACCAACGAACCGCGATTCGTCTGGATACTTTGCTCATTGGCCATGCTGCAGAGCAGGATGTTCCTGTTCTGGATGATGTAAATGCACTAAAGGTTTTGCGTTTAATCCGTCTGATGCGTCGTTTACGCGAGTTGCAGCGCAGTATTTCATCAGCTTCAGATATTGAGGATGGTACTCATGAATAATTTTTCTCAGGCAGCTAACGGCCTCCTGATGCAATTGGTTATGGATATTAAATCTGGCTATCTGCGCCGCTGTGAATCACTGGGGCTGGAAAGAGAAGAAATGCAGATGCTACAGAGCCTGTCACTTGAAGAACTTCACTATCTGGCTAACTCAGGTGTTGCGGTAATTAATGTCAGCATTAACCACGGCAATCTTAGCAGCATGCTGATGCGAGCACGGATGGAATTGATGCGGATGCAACGTATCGACCGAGCGCTTGCGCTCGGAGGTTCCATTGAGCTCATGCAGGTATTCTTCGGTCTGGGTAGCACGGATGTGGCTGCCCGACGTCGTGTCACCGGGATTGACGTCCGTCCCGGCAGAGGCAACAGCCTGAGTGACGATGATAACGCTGAAATCTGGCGGCAATGGCAAAAATCTGCCGTTGAAGATGCCAACAGTGCTGATGGGCTTGATGTCATGATGCTCGCTGCGGAACAGCTTGACGTTAGCCTGACGTCAGTCTGGCATGCAGTTAAGGGCTGGCACAACGGTAAGGGGAGACGTTCTTCGCAGGCTCAGATCAGTGCAAAGTCCTCAATCAGGAGGACAGCATGAAGAAGATGAAAACCGTCGGCTATTCCATCCGCGCTTTACCGGGAACTCCTGAGCAATGCTGTAAGAAAGCCGTACAGCAAGTGAAGATGTTTCATCAGGGTGCTCATAATTTCACACGGATTGATGACAGAGGCTGTGGCTATTTCAAAATCAATCTGGGGCCTTTCTGGAGGCTGCTGAGTCGTAACGCCGGACGTTCGTGGGATCTGATCAGCCATGAGCGATATAACTCAGCTATTCGCAAATAAGTGCCCTTATCCTGCGCCCGGTTACGGACGCAGTCCTAAGCACACTAAGCTAATAACACAACGGCCACAACGAATGGTCAGAGAAGGGATAAAATAATGACATTGCCAGCTGACAGCCTAATTGCTCATGCACTGGAAAAAATGCATACCAGACTAGCGGCTAAGCCTCGCCATGAAGACGGTAAAGTACGTAGTGGTTTGCTTTTTACCGGGAATATACATGACGCTATGCCTCGCAGGCTGTTACTGGATACACGCCTCTCTCCGCTGGATAAAATGGGCTGGATGATGATCCGACTCTATGCGCAAACCAATGAAGGTGCAATCTTTCCCACTTACGACGAACTACAGTTACAACTAGCCTCTCCGGGACGCGGGAAAGCTCCTCGTGAAACAGTCAGCCGTGTTTTACTTATGCTCCGAATAACCGGCTGGATTAGCTTGTGTCAGCGCGTTCGAGATAATCATGGCCGTGTCAGGGGCAATATCTATGCGCAGCATGATGAACCGCTTACCTTTCGTGATGCTGAGTTACTCGACCCCCGCTACCTTGATACTGTAGCTGAAGCATGCCTGAGCAAAAATAAGACGATCAGTGAAACGGCATTGCTAGTGCTGAATGAAATTAAATTAGATCCGACCATGCGCCACTATCGCAGCCATATATCCATGCTTGAAACTCGTATGGGCTATGCCCAGAATGGCAGCCAGATGGCTGGCCGTCAGGAGGTAATGATCGGGTCCGCTCAACTGAGTTCGGATTCCGAACCAGGTAAAAATCGGGGAACTACGAAGGCAAATAAACTGAGTTCGGAATCCGAACCCAGTAAAAAACAAAACCAGAAAACACTGAGTTCGGAATCCGAACTACCAGTAAAATCAAGCGGTTCAGACAGAGTTCGGAAACCGAACCATTACGTACGTAGTTTCACACAAAGTGTGAATAAAAATACGTACGTATTACCGACTGCACTTATGAAAATCGTCAGTCAGGATGAGCAGTCCATGCTGACCAGTCAGCTCAGTGCTTTACCTGATGAACTCTCATCCCAGATCCTCACAGCCTTTGCAGAGATGATGTCTAAAAAACAGCTGAGTAACCCTGTAGGCTGGATGTTTACGATGCTGAAAAAAGCCAGAGAAGGCGCTTTGAAGCCACTGCCCCAGGGTACTCAGAAAATACAAACTCCAGTGTCAATTCCATCTGGTCGCCCTGAACAAAAACGATTTGTGCCTAAACCTCGTGATATACAACCAGCTTCACAGGAGACGGTGCTTCGCCTGGTTAGCGAGCTACGCACCAAACTGAACAAACCTAAACACAGCTAAGACAGCTCAGTGTTGCCACTGGCAATAGCGGTTAAATAATACTCAGTGTTGCCACTGGCAACAGTGGTTAAATAGTAGTCAGTGTTGCCACTGGCAACAGTGGTTAAATAGTAGTCAGTGCTGCCACTGGCAACAGTGGTTAAATAGCAGTCAGTGCTGCCACTGGCAACAGTGGTCAAATAGCGCTCAGTGTTGCCACTGGCAACAGTGGTTAAATAGTATTCAGTGTTGCCACTGGCAACAGTGGTTAAATAGTAGTCAGTGCTGCCACTGGCAACAGTGGTCAAATAGCGCTCAGTGTTGCCACTGTCAGCAGCGGTTAAATAGCTCTCTCCTTCCTGTATTTACCTGTGCAAAAAATTTCAGTTGTTTCGGATCTGGTTTTCAATTGTTACCTCCCCCTGTTCACGATGAATATCTCTAATTCCATCAGGATCAAACAGAGATAAAAGGTTATGGCTGAACAAAGAAACATTTCTAAGGTTAGGACTAATGAGTCCGACAAAGAACAAACCGCAGGGGTATTGCAGTCTTCACTCTCTGTTGAGCTGCATTCCATCTATGCGGTGCGGTTATGGGAAGGCCGGCCCCGGTCGAGCTCGGGGAGAGGACAAAATAAAAGTGTTAAACACGCCATAATGAGCATGCCTCAGGCGATTAAAAAAGCGGGTGTGATTTATTTTGATTCTCTCTCTGATAACCCATACGCAGATGAGGCAATGCTAAAAATCGAAGAGTCCCTCACCGAAGCTGGAGGCCGGATTCAGAGCTATGTGACTGATCTTGAGAAAATTATTAAATCAGTGCCTTCCACCGTTTCATTCACTGACGTTATCTCTTCATCACCACTGAACATCGGAGTGTTTAGCCGATCACCATTAGGATACCGCTGCGTCTGGTTGTTGGTCGGATATGACCAGATGGCACTAAAGGCATTTCAGGCTGCCCATTACGGCCTAATCTCTCGCAATCAACGTGATGATTACTTACGTCATGGCGCTCACCTGATTAGAAAAATTTATGGAATTTTAAGGCCGTACAGCACCATCGCCGTTACAAGAAGAGACTTGTCTCAACAAACGAAGGCGGGGATCAGTGCGATTGAACAGCTGGGACACCCAAATCCTGATGTTTTATCAGGTAAAAAGCGTTCGACATTTTCACCTCCCTTGAAAACCGGAAAAATTCGCGAAAAGGCCAAAAAGTCATGAAAAAATTAGTGTTTATGATTATCCCCCTAACGGTATTGAGTGGCTGTGCAGGTACTGACTGGGCGTCTATTAATCAGAAAGTCAGTGACAGTGCCTCAAGCCTGAATAATACAATCAAAGGGGCCATCGGTTCGGGAACATCCGGGGGAATGCCTGTAATGGCATTGCCGCAGCGTGGGGGCGGGAATACAACTGATAAGACTTTCAATATACCGGTTGATGTTGACACAGCAGCTGCACGCTTAAAACGACATTACAAGTTTATCTCCTCTGGTGAATTAGAAAATCTCCGTAATGCTAATTCCAGTGGTGGTTGGACGACAGCAGCAGCTGTTGATGACTCACATCCAGTATGGGATGCCCAGCCCGGCAGTTATTACAAAATGGGTTCGGACTGGAATGATAATGATCACCTGGAGATAGAAGTTGAAAAGAATGGGTCAGGTAGCAGGCTGTATGTTGTATATCGCTCCCCGTCAGATAAACGCCTCTCCGGCACTGGCGTACAAAACCTTATGAAAGACATCCGCGCAGTGGCTGTGGGCCAGCGCTGATAAGGGGAGATTCATGCAGCTTTATCTTTGTGAAAAACCGTCTCAGGCCAAAGATATTGCCCGTGTACTTGGTATCAGTCAGCGCGGGCAGGGATTCATCAGTGGAGGCAACGTTACGGTTTCATGGGCTATAGGCCATCTACTTGAACAGGCTGGACCTGATGCATACGGTGAACAGTACGGTAATCCCTGGAAAGCGGAGGTTCTTCCGATAATCCCCGAAAGCTGGCAGATGGTTGTAAAAAGCCAGACTAAGGCTCAGTTTTCAGTGATAAGTAACCTTCTTAAAACTGCTTCTGAGGTTATTATCGCCACCGATGCAGATCGAGAAGGTGAAGTGATTGCTCGTGAGCTGCTTGAATATTGCCGCTACAAAGGAACTGTCCGCCGTTTGTGGCTCTCTGCACTGGATGAAACCAGCGTCAGAAACGCTCTTGCCAATATTCTGCCCGGGGAAAAGACCGAAAAATTATATGATGCTGGTAAGGGGCGAAGCCGCGCTGACTGGCTGATAGGCATGAATCTGACCCGTTTGTATACTGTGAAGGCCCGCGATGCAGGGATATCTGTAATGGTCAACTTAAACCGGACACGGATTTAGGCACATTGTTGTAATCGGCGTTCATATTCATTCGGCGATATA
>NZ_JAERJN010000037.1:0-6594 GCF_018257595.1 Tatumella sp. JGM94
AGAAGTAATAAAACTCAAACAAGACAATCAGGATCAAGTAAATGCAATTACTAAAGATTATCAAACAAAAATGGAAAGCATCAAAACCGAAACTGAACATACTATCAATACTCTTAGTACTAATAATCAGCGGTTGCGCATCCAAGTCACAAGAAGTGAAAGTACCGGAACCTGTAGTACAGCAAATTCAAGTGGACAGCAGTCTTATGAGTACGCCGAGCTTTCAAAAGGATCTTCTGAATTTCTTGTCTCCCAAGCAATAAAGGCTGATCAATGGATTATCCATCTACAAGAAGTAATTACAACGCTCACTAAGGAAAATAGTGAATTGAAAAAATAAGGGCTAAGGAATGGCTAAACAAAATGCTCAAATGACTGAGCTAAAAAATGATTTTAATAAATTTATATATGTGTTGTGGGGATATCTCAACCTACCAAATCCAACACGAATACAAATGGATATTGCTAAGTATCTTGTGAATGCTCCTGATAGGTTTATTCTTCAGGCATTCCGAGGTGTTGGTAAGTCGTTCATTACTTGTGGTTATGTCTGTTGGCAGTTATGGCGAGATCCTCAAGTAAAAATCANTGATTGTCAGTAGCAGTAAAGATCGAGCTGACGCTAATGCCACGTTTATACGTCAAATCATCGGTTTAGTACCATTCCTTAATCACTTAGAACCTGACACCAAGACACAACGTGATTCACGATTAATATTTGATGTTCGTCCAGCAAAGCCAGATGCTTCACCTTCGGTAAAATCAATCGGTGTATCTGGTCAGTTAACAGGTTCACGTGCTGACATAATCATAGCAGACGATAAACTATAAAATGTCGTCTTTAAACCCATTGAATTCGGTGGAACTCTTAACAAGTAATGTTGAAGACAATACCGAGCGAAGCCATTTAAATAATGGAACGTGTAACGACTATCCCTGATGAATGTAAGGGAGTAGATTCAAGCGAATCGAAGCGGTGGGGTATAATTAAATTATACAAGATATAGTCTAATCTATATAGAAATATATAGCATCATAATATGATGGAGTAAGGAATAGCGAACTTACTTTAATAAAAACGGTTGAAAGTTTCAACAATTCACAAACTCAAACTACCCGAGATAAGCTTTTTGAACAGGTTAAAGAGCTGGACGCAATTATAAAACCCGGTGGAAAGATAATTTATCTGGGAACACCACAGTCAGAAATGACACTGTATAAAGAGCTGGAGAATAGAGGGTTCAGTACTAAAATATGGCCTGCCAGATATCCAAAGAATAATGCTGATATGGCAAGTTATGGTACAAGGCTTGCTGATATTATTCAAAGCGATATTGAAGAAGCAGGTATTGAATTTCTATCAAACAAGCCCACAGATCCACAACGATTCAGTCATGAAGATCTACTTTCACGTGAATTATCCTATGGTGCGGCAGGTTTCGCCTTACAGTTCCAATTGAACCCTAATTTATCAGATATTGAAAAGTATCCACTGAAATTAAAGAACTTAATCGTTTCAGAACTTGATAAAACTAAATCACCTTTAATATGGGATTGGTTACCAGACCCTAACAGAACAGTAAAAGATTTACCACTGATAGGACTGAAAGGTGATAACTACTTTTATGCGAAAAGTAGTAGTACTGAGACTCATGAATATCAAAAAAGAATCTTAGTAGTCGATCCATCAGGTAAAGGTAAAGATGAATCAGCCTACGTTGTTTTATATTTCTTAAACGGATATATCTACTTAATGGAATCAGGAGGCTTTTTTGATGGTTATGGTACGAAGACATTACAAAGTTTAGCTGATATAGCAAAAGAACATAAAGTCCATGAAATTATCACTGAATCAAACTTTGGTGATGGTATGTATAAAGCACTATTAGAACCAGTAGTTAAGAAAATCCATCCCTGTGAAATTACTTTAATACGTAACAATAAACAAAAAGAAATGCGTATCTGCGATACATTAGAGCCTGTATTAAACTCACATAAACTCATTGTTTCACCAGATATCATTAGTCTTGATTATCAAAATGCTAAAGATAAAGAAGGTATTCAAAGTATCAAACATTCCTTATTTTATCAGTTAACAAGAATAACAAGACAAAAGGGATGTTTAGCGACTGATGACAAAATAGATGTACTGGCTATGGGAGTTAGTCATTTTAAAGAAATAATGAATATCGACTCTCAAAAACAAAAAGAAGAAATTACTGAACAATGGATTGAAGACTACTATGATAGGTCTTTGAAAAATTCATACAGAACTATGAGTATTAATGATGTAACCATTAGATGGGATGATAATAATTCAGGATTCGGTAGTATGTTCGATATTAATTAAACTACTAAAGGGAATATTATTATAATATTCAGTTATATGGAGAATAATATGAAAATATTAAATAAACTCCGAAAAAGTTTTATTGTTAATATTGCGAAAAAAATATCACTATCTAAATTATTTTGGTTGTGTCTAAGTGTTCTGTTTGGCTTTCTTGCTAATCATGCGTTAGATGAAAATAATCACATTGTTATGGAACATCCCGATCCAGATAATCTACATATTATACTAAAAGTCATTCAAGATATGATAGATATAGCAATCAATGGGCAATAACTTTTTTCATTTGTAAATTCCTTTGTTTTTTCAGGGCATCGAAGCTAATCACTTCTTTGCCTTTTTTTAAGGTGGAATTATGAACCCAAAATTAATGAAATACTTTCTTATCAATGAAGTAACTAACAATCTAAATCCAATATTAAAAATAGTTAGAATGAATAATGACATTACTTCTGATCAGAAAATCAAATGTAAGAAATGTAATAAAGAGATTTTTCATCCATTATCAGTACTTCCATTGATACATTGTCGCTGTGAATACGAAAAATGGGATTTTGAAAATCAATCACTCTACATTCAAAAAATCTATAAAGATGAACATCAACAAGACCTTGTAGCAATAAAAATAGGGATTACAAAACAAGACGGTAATATCCGTAAAAATTTCACTGATAGTTTTTCTATCTATCATCATAAGCTGTACTATGAAGTAAGAATGAATTATGAATTAGCAGCTCATATAGAAACAAGAATCAAAAAAGAATTACCAGGTGGCTTTATTAGTAGAGATGAAATGAAGGATGGATTTACTGAAACATTCAGTCCTCAATACTTAGAGGACTTCCATAGAATCATTAATGAAGAAATTCAGAAAACTACAGACCCTTATATGAGGGTTATGTAGCTTTATGGATTATTTCGGTCAGTGTAGTTAACTGTATACTACTCGTCTGATCTATTGTATTAATTATTTCGTTTAGCAACGAATCAATTTTTTTTATTTCTTCTGCTGAATTTAATGTTATTTGATTTTTTTGTTCCATGATTTTTACTAAAGCAGATAGGGCAGAATAGCCATTCACAAGTTGTACAATGTCATGGTTATACTCTTCTGATAGCAACCCTAATGTTTCAGCTTTTGTCATTTTGATAGTTAATGTGTTTAAATTTTCATCTATTAAATGTAACTGCTGATTTAAAAATTCACGCTCAATCTCTCTCCCTTTCTCTTTTTTAGTGTTAATTGTGGACTTTACTCTCATTAATGCTATTTTTATTTCTACTTTTATATCAGTTATTTCTTCAATAACTTTAAATTTAGACTCATTCATTTTTGAATCCTGCCATTTAACAACCTTTATTGCGGAGTATCCAGCAAGGCATAATGCTAGAAAAGCAATTGTAGGTGCTGCTACGTACATAAAATTAGTGTTGACTATAGAGTCCCAAAATAGATAAAAAATTGTACTTAACCCTATTCCAAATGCCATACCAAACAGGAATGTTTCATTACTTTGTTTTTTCAAAATTTATACTCCGATAGGTGTCTATATCTTTAAGAGAAGATGATAGTACTGAATGATAAAAAATATCACAAAAATTTGAAACGTCTTGTAAAAGAAAGCGAGCGCCAAAAATCCCCCATAGCACCCTCCAAAAAAGTCAATTAAATCAAATCGTTAGTACTGAACCATTCAATCCACAGTACTATGCTTCCAAAATAAAAATCCAGAGTAGGGCAGGGCGGTTTGAACAATGCCAGTACTGAACTGTTTAATCATCGTGTAGTCCATAATGGCAGTACTAAATGTACCTATTTAACATAATCATTGTTATGCGTACTAAATATCTTCTTAAACATCCCTTCTATTTCCATTCTATCAGTACTGACATCGTTCAGTACTATCCTATAACCATCCTGTCATTTCATCGTGACAGGGTGGTTTTTTTACGCAATCGTTTGCTTTAATTTTGATTTAAATATTCAGTACTATTATTCTATCTATCTTTTGTTTTAAATGAGAATGATTATAATTCAACACAAAAATAAAAGAAAATCAAGTCAAAAAAAATAACTATACCTGTTTTTTTCACTATCTGTTGTTTTGATTTATATAGCTCTAAAACGTCCTGTATCGCATTCTAAGCGGTTTTAATATTATTCAGTACTATCATCATTCTCTAATGATTAACGTCATAGTGATAGGGTAGTGATTGAATTCAGTACTATCATGATTAACTTTACTATCCATTAATAGTTTATTTTTATCAGTACTATCACAGTGAAAAGACTATTCTCTGATAGTTAATAACTGTAGTAGTACTGTTCAATCCTACATTCTTTTAAAATAATTCAGTACTATCATTGTTGTTTTATTGTTAGTTAATTATGATAGTACTAAATTAAAATCGACAAACGCGACTGTGTTATATTTCCGTTTTTTGTTGAAAAACTTAGTTATTGAATTCGTATAAATCATCTATCGAAAATTTATTGTATTCTTTGATTATTTCATCAAGTGCGAAAAACCTTTCAATCACCTCTTTATGTATTTCTTTTATGCCAGCGTGAGTGTTTACTTCACCATTTCTGATTTTGATTAATGAATTAACTAAGAATTCATAATGAACTGATATTTTAATTATAGGCTCCTCTATAACTTTCTTAGAAGTGATGTTCCATTTCTTTAATGACATAGATGCGGTGTTTATTTCATATTGTTTAGTGATGAATTCATTCGAAATTTCTTTCAGAAAGTTAGCTATAAATCCTAAGTCGCCGTCTTCTATTTTTTTATTTTTAAATCTATCAGCAGCGCCTGCTATTAGTTTCTCCATTTTTGATATTATCATTAAAGATTCATAAGTTTTCATTACTATATTTTGTGCTACTTCAAAACCTTTATCATTTCTTTTTACTTCATTCCATTTTAATACTTTCACAGCAGTGAACAGGCCAATTAATATTGTTATGGAACTTAGGATTACTGGTGCTATATCTTTAAATTTTGTTGTTGGTGTCCATGACAATATAGTAAAAACGACTGTCATTATTATTCCACCTATAAATGCTCCTATTATTATCTTGTCGTTATTACGGATTATTTTTCTTTGTTCAAGTATCGATTTCATTCTTTGTTATCTCTTCAGTACTATTATGATTTTCTAATCATGACAAACGCGCGTTAGTTGATGCTAAAAAGTTTATTGAATTTTTTTTCTGTATATTTTAACTGTAGTTCCTTATTATATTTTATTGATGTTTTTAATTTATTCAGGTGGTTGTGATATAAAGTTATTGGGAATTCACCGACAGGATCAAAGTTACCATAAGCCATATGGTTCCATTCATCAAAGTATTCAATAACTACTTCACATGAAAATATGAGTTCATCAATTATATCATCAACTCTAACATTAAGTATTCTTAGTGTTTTTAATTTTTCATTTATTTCAAGATTAATGTCGAATCTTTCATTGTAGAGTTCATCGAATGCGGCAGTATATGTTTCTACTTTATCATCTATGTTGTCTTCTTCTATCTTTATCCAACGAGGTGTAGTTAGTTCATACTGATGAATTTTTACTATTTTCCTGATGATGTTATTTTGTTTTGATATTAATTCAATCAGTTCGATACAAGTATTTTTTTTCTTAGTAGCCATCCATTCATCTAACTTTGATAAACCGGATATGTATAAAACGATAGTGATTAATGGTGTCAGTAGTACTTGCCAGTTCTTCAAGTCCTGATGAAAGAAATTTTTCAGAATGACTGCTGGTAGAATCATTATTACTACAATACTTAATAACAAAATGAGTAGGGTAGTACGATTCTTATAGAAGAAGTTGATCATTAGTTGGATCAGTCCTATCAAAGTTAGATGATAATGATATTCATTATTATTTCATTCAGTACTACCATTATGCCAGTACTGAACTCTAACAGTCTATTTTGATAATGACATTTAAATGATAATAGTTATCATTAACTGTGGTTAAAAAAGTTTTATTGCCTATCTTATTGTTATATATAGTTTTTGTTTGATTTTGTGGTGTTAGTGAATGAATAACTTTCGTGGTGTCCAGTGACTGCATAAAAAAACCGACAGCGACAATCCATAACTGCCAGCGTACCGATACGGGGTGTGGCGGGGCATCGGCGTGGGCGGTTTTATTCATTCGTCTGTTTCCTGTGACAGAGCCTGGCGTCTTCTGAGTTTATCCATTATCAGGAACAGCTC
>NZ_JAERJN010000038.1:0-4749 GCF_018257595.1 Tatumella sp. JGM94
AGAGTGGTTTTACCGTGGTCAACGTGGCCGATAGTACCGACGTTAACGTGTGGTTTGTTACGTTGAAATTGCTCTTTAGCCATTAGGATAACCCTTCTAAAACACGGATAAGTCGGTGATATGATCACATCAACCAGGTGTTAAATTGCCTGATAAAAAATGAATTTGTTAGATAACAGAAATTTCAGGGAGGAGATATAAGAAGTGGTGCTGATACCCAGAGTCGAACTGGGGACCTCACCCTTACCAAGGGTGCGCTCTACCAACTGAGCCATATCAGCACATCTGGAGCGGGCAGCGGGAATCGAACCCGCATCATCAGCTTGGAAGGCTGAGGTAATAGCCATTATACGATGCCCGCATCCTGGAACTCTGCTACCTGATATTTCTGTAGCTTTTGAATAATAAGATGGCTCTCTTATTATTCGAGTCTGCCAGATAAACTGACCGACTTTCGACTGAAACTACCAGTCTACACTCGGGGTGATAATACTGCTTCACCAGGCTTGTGATAGCATTTTGCTTCACATGCTCTCAACCGGAGTTGAGATGGTGGTGGGAGAAGGATTCGAACCTTCGAAGTCTGTGACGGCAGATTTACAGTCTGCTCCCTTTGGCCGCTCGGGAATCCCACCTTAACTTGAATGGTGCCGACTACCGGAATCGAACTGGTGACCTACTGATTACAAGTCAGTTGCTCTACCTACTGAGCTAAGTCGGCATCAAGTTGAGGCGCATAATAGGGGGCTCAGCGTCAGGATGCAACAACAAATTTTAATTTTTTATCTCTTCGCTTACTATTTGTCCAAAACAGGCCTTTTCATGTATTCCCTGTATAAATCACCAACAGACAATGGTGATGTTTTGCTCTCCCGGGGTGTTCCCTGTATAGGGAAATTCATTCCTGCAATGTCCGCGGGGAGATATCTCTGCCGTTATCCGGTGCTATTATTTGCACAAAAATCGCTTTTTTCTGTCTCCGGGTTACTGAGTGATGAAAAATACACCACTTCCCGTGTTGTTATTTCCTGATAACCCCGTCCACGTCACCCGCTACAGGATAAATTAATTGTCGTTTTTGCCATTTGCTTAAGGTACGGCGCGAAATTATCGTACAGTGACATCTTTTACTTTTTCCTGAGACCGTTCTGGTGTTAACCTCCAGCCTGTTATCTCATTACTACTACATTTCATTACGGTGTTGAAGCCACGTGAATGGCCCCGTTACTTTCACCGAAAATAAATCGGATCACTTTGTTGTCAGATGCCTGAATATGAGTAAAAAAAATTTGTCACTGGCTACCTCCCCCTACCTTCAGTTCACTCGTGAACAATGGGCAACTTTGCGCGACTCGGTGCCTATGACATTAACCGGCCAGGAAATTGCCCGGTTAAAAGGTATAAATGAAGATCTGTCTCTTGAAGAAGTCGCAGAGATCTATTTACCCCTGTCCCGGTTACTCAACTTTTATATCAGTTCAAATCTGCGCCGTCAGGCGGTACTTGAGCAGTTTCTGGGGACCAACGAACAGAAAATTCCTTATATTATCAGCATAGCCGGAAGCGTCGCTGTGGGTAAAAGCACCACTGCCCGTGTCCTGCAGGCATTACTCAGCCGCTGGCCTGAGCACCGCAAAGTTGAACTGATTACTACTGACGGGTTCCTGCATCCCAACGCTGTACTCAAAGAACGTGGTTTAATGAAGCGTAAAGGCTTTCCTGAGTCGTACGATATGCACCGTCTGGTTCGCTTTGTCTCCGATCTCAAGTCCGGAGAACAACAGGTGACTGCGCCGGTATATTCGCATCTTATCTATGATGTAATACCAGAGGGCGACAAGCAGGTATCTCAGCCAGATATTCTTATACTCGAAGGCTTGAATGTATTACAGAGCGGTATGGATTACGCTCATGATCCTCACCGGGTTTTCGTTTCTGACTTTGTTGATTTTTCTATTTATGTCGATGCGCCGGAACAACTGCTGGAACACTGGTACATTAATCGCTTTTTAAAGTTTCGCGAAGGCGCTTTCGCAGACCCGGATTCTTATTTTCATAACTATGCTAAATTGCCGGAATCAGAAGCAAAAGAAATAGCCGGTAACTTATGGCGGGAAATTAACTGGCAAAATCTGAAGCAGAATATTTTGCCGACCCGTGAACGGGCCAGTCTGATCCTGACAAAAAGTGAAAATCATGCGGTGGATACTATCCGTTTGAGAAAATAGTGGCAGGTAAACGGTCTGTCATCAGCTCAGACCGCTTACCGGAAGACTATTGAGAACGCAGGGAAATCTCACCGCCTACCCAGCTGGTCACTTTGTCGTCTTGCTCAAGCAATAATCCTCCGCGACTGTCTATCCCTTTGGCAATACCACAGACTTCTCGCTCACCAATAAGCAGTTTCACCGGACGATTGATAAAATTATCCAGGCTGGCCCAGCGCTCAATAAAGGGAGTCAGACCTTCGGTTTCAAATAACTCTAATGCAGAGCGCATTGTATTAATCAGCTCAGCGGTAAGCGCATTACGATCAATATTGATAGCGGCTTCCTGCAAGCTTATCCATTGCTGACTCACCACACTACTGTCAACCTGACGCATCATCAGATTTATTCCTGCGCCAATCACGATATGAGCAACATCACCGGTCTTTCCACTCAGTTCAACTAATATGCCTGCAAGTTTCTTATCATTCAGGTACAAGTCATTTGGCCATTTAACCCTGACATCCTGTGCACCCAGTGATTGTAACGCTTCAGCCATCACGATACCGACAACTAAACTCAGCCCCATTGCTGCCGCGGGTCCCTGTTCCAGCCGCCAGTACATCGACATATATAAATTTGCACCAAAGGGTGAAAACCATTGTCTGCCCCGCCGGCCACGGCCGGACTGCTGGTACTCGGCAATACAGGTATCTCCGGGCGATAAAGTTGTCATTCGCTCCATCAGATACTGATTGGTTGAATCAATTACCGGAAAAACACTGACCTCGCCGCTGCCTGTTACATTCTGCCGTATAGTCTCAGCATCCAGTAACTGCAACGGTGCAGACAGGCAATATCCTTTCCCTGTCACCGTATAAATATCCAGTCCCCAGCTTTTCAGCGTATGAATATGCTGGTTAATCGCAGCCCGGCTCATGCCACAGATATCACCCAATTGCTCTCCCGAGTGAAATTCACCGTCTGAGAGAATAGCTGCAATTTTTAACGGTACAGTATAGTCTTTCATGATATTGCTCCCACTGCATCGCATTCACCCTGAGAATCAATAAACCTCACTTCAGGTTCCAGCCATACATTAAATTTATCACCGACAGTCTGCCGGACATATTTTGCTAATTTGACAATATCCTGTGGAAGGGCATGATCATTATTGATGAGTACCAGTGCCTGTAAACGATGAACTGCAGCACCACCCATTTGATAGCCTTTGAGACCGCACTGATCTATCAGCCAGCCGGCAGCCAGCTTTACCTTACCGTCAGGTTGCGGATAATGAGGTAATGACGGGTAATCAGCCAGTAACTTGCGACTTAGTCCGGCAGTAACCAGAGGATTTTTAAAAAAGCTACCAACATTCCCCTGAATCGCCGGGTCCGGTAATTTACTACTACGCATACGGCATACAGCATCAAATACTTCTGTTGGTGTGACCTGGCCTGCATCCAGGCGAGTCAGCTCTCCATACGTCAGCCTTGGTTGCCATTGTTTACTCAGTCTGAGCCCTACCGCAATAATCGCATAGTCTTCACGGTACTGATGCTTAAAAATACTGTCTCTGTAGCCGAACTGACATTCCTGTGACGTAAGACGAATTTGTTCATCACTGGTCAGACTGATTACATCAACATAATGGCAGACGTCTTTAAATTCCAGGCCGTATGCACCGATATTCTGTATAGGTGCCGAACCTGCAACTCCGGGGATTAATGCCAGATTTTCCAGGCCGGCAATATTCTGCTGCAGACAATACCTGACTAAGTTATGCCAGTTTTCACCGGCACCGACATGCAGATCATAGTAATCATCATGCTCAGAGACTGAGATGCCTTTAATCTGATTCAGTGCAACCACACCATTGAAATCATTAAGAAAAAGGACATTACTCCCCCCCCCCAATAACAGAAACGGTTTACTGGCTAAGCGACTATAAGCCCGGGCTTTGCGCAGTTCTTCTCCGGTCGTTACCGGCAAAATTACATCAGCATTGATCTCAAGACCCAGAGTATTAAAGGGTTTAAGTGAATGATTCTGGCTTAGCATATCCTGACCTTAACAACATAATATGGAAGGTAGTTTACCTGATATGAATAGCAGATTAATGGTTTTCATTGAATGCCGGATGATGAAACCGGATCAGAAATACGCAGACGGGTTTATTCGGGAGAATATAGCAGGATAAGGCGGGTATGCCATAAGAAGGCAGTCATACGGGAAATACATCACAGAGATGCCGTCTTTCTGTACAGAAGGATTAAAAAAACCAGTGCAAAAAGGCCATCCGTCAGGATGGCCTTTTTGTCTTATTGGATGCCTGGCAGTTCCCTACTCTCGNACCACCGCGCTCTAGCCGCCAGGCAAATTCTTGCTGCTGTGTCCTGTGTCTTTTTCACTGATACTGTGTTGGCTTCACTCGTGCTGTTCAGTCACATACCGGTGTATGTTCCTTCTCATCACTCATTTGCCGCCTTGTCTCAGCAAAAAATCCTTCGGACTCATGTCCGCAGGGCACTGCTAATTC
>NZ_JAERJN010000039.1:0-1679 GCF_018257595.1 Tatumella sp. JGM94
GGCGGTTTAGTGGCTGGTTAGTGTTTTGGCGAATACAAAACTAACCACTTTTACCGCCGTTTTCTATTAATTCACGCTAAGGTGCGATGAACCTTTTTTTGTGCCTGAAATCAGCAAATTACGCCATTCCTGCTCATTTTTCATTCTCTTCGTATCTGATGGTATCTGCGGGTATATCGCATAAAGCGGGATATAAATATGTATATCCCAAGTTCGATTTAGGGCGGTATACAGTTTTGTTTGAAAAATGACCTTATGTGCTTTGTGTTGCAAAGATGCTGGATGGGAATGGACGTTAGCAGCAAGAATGGGTACTACCGATAGTTCAAGAGTGTGTATGGCCTCTGTTCGGTAAATTACTTCATGCGTAGCACCGGTCCGGATAACAGTGTACAGCTAAAAGCAGATTAGCATCCGTTCTATGGCATAAGTGAAATTAATGGTTCTAGAAAGCTCTCGTACTGTTATTGACCAATACATACAGAAAAGGGCCGGATCCCCCATTTCAGAATGATGCCAAAGGGTTATATGAATATGTCTCTGACTTCTTGCGGGTATCGTCGATTTCCTGATTGAAATCATCAATAGATATCTTCTTGAAAGCTACACCAAGCAGAACCCCATAATGCGCAACTAGTTGAGTGAATGTGCTAGCACCACCATGACTACCATTCTTGAGCGCTTTGTAAAGAATGGTATTTACTGATCTGATATTTGATGTACTAGGACTATCTTTTGACGATTTTATGAGCTTCTGTAGAACGGTCAGTGTGGTTGATTCGCCTTTTATTTTCCTTTCCTCATCGTCCGTTAGAGAAATAAACGTCTGGAGAACCCTGATTAGACGTTTCATTCTTGGGTCCGATTCAGCTTTCTGCGGCTTTGTACTCCCACAGCCCCCCGTTTTACTGCTACCGGAAGACTCACCCGTAAGGGGGTTATAGGATGGAATTTCCTCAGGTCGCTGCCCATTCACCTCGAACCACCCCTTTGCTGCATATAATCCACAGATAAAATACCCTTTAAGCTTCGGATTTTTCCTGCTGGTGAAGAGGAAAAGGTAATAATCCGTCGTTAGTGGTCCACCGTGATACGCCGTTTTCATCTGTCCCGGTAGCAGAACCGACTGGGTGATAGCCTCAACATAGTAGAGTTTAAACGCCGCCTCTCTTACCGCTTGAGTGGTCTTGCTGTACTCCTTAGGCCAATCCATATAACTCTCCAACTTGATGTTTTTCAACAGTAACAGCGTAACATACAGCCATATCAAAAATCTCATTGTCGAAGTTGAAAGGGTTTCATCTGAACGGCTGTTGTGTGCCAGAGGCAGACATTCCCATATTGAAAAGAAAACCGCTGAGCTGTATCTTGGCTGTTATAAAAATGAAAAAGGATTCTCAGATGAGAGAGTTGTTTGAAATTGCATATGCAGCAGCCACAAATAGACTTTGTCTATTTACCGGAACAGGTTTTTCAAAGGAGGTATCTAGTGGTGATGCTCCAACATGGAAAGGTCTTCTAGAAGAACTGTGCGATATTTTACCAAATGCAGATAAATTAAAGGCGTCACTTTTTCCAGAAGAAAAGCCATCACCTCTAAGCCTAAATAGCTGCGCCAAATAGTAGATCACTTTAAGGGAACTCAGCCCGGATTGTGCGATCTGATCAATCGCCAAACA
>NZ_JAERJN010000003.1:0-231 GCF_018257595.1 Tatumella sp. JGM94
ACGGCCTCTCGCCGCTTCCCTGCGGCTCGCCCTGGTCACACTCATTCACTCAGCGGCCCGGATGCCGCCTCCGGTAATCTGCCTCAGCTATCGATAACGCGGGTTGCAGAAACATGTTTCAGCGGTAAAAGTATCTGATAAATACTGGTTTATTACCGCGGCGGTGTGACCACGCGCTATCCGCAGCGCTGAGCGCAGAGTGACGGCCCGGAGGAGCCGGCAGGACGCCGG